>NZ_RZSL01000492.1:0-4631 GCF_003997355.1 Mesorhizobium sp. M1E.F.Ca.ET.041.01.1.1
GAAGGCGGGCTGGCGGTTTAACGGCGTCGGCGGATCGATGGAAAAACGCGTCACTTTCGGCAGATGGACGATCGGCATCCTGTTCGCGGTGCCGCAGCTCCTGCTGATCTTCACCTTCTTCTATTGGCCGGCCGGCCAGGCGGTCTACTGGTCGCTGACGCTGCAGCAGCCCTGGGGCGGCGGCAACATCTGGGTCGGGCTCGACAATTTCCGCTCGATCCTCGCCAACGCCGACTACTGGAACTCGATCACCGCCAGCCTTGTCTTCGCCGGCATCAGCACCGGTCTTGCGATGGTCATCGCGCTGGTGCTCGCCACGCTGACCGACCGCCAGCTTGCCGGCTCACGTCTTTACCGTGTCGTGCTGATCTGGCCCTACGGCATCGCAGCACCGGCGCTGGCGCTGGCGTTCCGCTTCATCCTGGCGCCGGAAGCCGGCTTCATGGCCGCCGTCAACAAGTTCTGGCCGGGCTTTTGGGATCCCGGCCTCAACGGCGCCGACGCCATGGCCTCCGTCATCATCGCCTTCTCGTGGAAATATGTCGGCTACAACTTCATCTTCTTCCTCGCCGCGCTGCAGGCGATCCCGCGCTCGCTGATCGAGGCGGCGGCGATGGACGGCTCGGGCGTCGTCCGCCGCTTCTGGGACATCCAGTTCCCGCTGATCACGCCGACGATCTTCTTCCTCCTGGTCATCAACATCACCGAAAGCTTTCAGGATTCCTTCGGCATCGTCGACATCATGACCGCCGGCGGCCCGGCGAACGCCACCAACCTGATGGTCTACAAGATCTATTCCGACGGCTTCAGAGGCCTCGACTACTCAGGCGCGGCCGCGCAGAGCATCATCCTGATGCTGCTCATCATCGTGCTGACCATCGTCCAGTTCCGCTTCATCGAGCGGCGCGTGCATTATCGCTGAGGCGGCCATGGTCGAGCGTACCCCTATCCTCAACTTCTTCACGCATCTGATTTTGTTCGTCGGCTTCGTTTTCTGCGTGGCGCCGTTCGTCATCGTGGCGATCGCCGCCTCGCACAATCTGAAGGACGTCAACGACGTGCCGATGTCGCTGCTGCCGGGCAGCGACTTCTGGGTCAACATCAAGACGGCCTGGACGACGGCCGGCCTCGGCCCGAAGCTCTTCAACAGCTTCATCATGGCGGCGGGCGTCGCCGCCGGCAAAGTGATCATCTCGGCGCTGACCGCCTTCTCGATCGTCTATTTCCGCTATCCCGGGCGGACGCTGATCTTCTGGCTGATCTTCGTCACGCTGATGCTGCCGCTCGAGGTGCGCATCGTGCCGACCTACGCGGTGGTCGCCAACGTGCTGTCGCCCTATCAGGCGATCATGGACGTCACCGGGCTCTCCTGGCTGATCGAGAAGGTGTCCGGCGTTCAGGTCTCGCTCAGCCTCGGATTGCTCAATTCCTACACGGGCCTGATCATGCCGTTGATCGCCACCGCTACCGGCACCTTCCTCTACCGCCAGTTCTTCCTGACGGTGCCCGACGAACTGACGGAGGCCGCGCGCATGGACGGCGCCGGCGCGCTGCGCTTCTTCATCGATATCCTCTTGCCGCTGTCGCGCAACAACATGGCGGCGCTCGGCACCATCATGTTCCTGTGGGCCTGGAACCAGTATCTGTGGCCGCTACTCATCACCACGGATCAGTCGCACGCGACGGCGGTGACGGAACTCAAGCAGCTCATCCCCAATGTCGGCGGTGCGCCGGAATGGCATATCGCCATGGCCGGCACGCTGATCGTCATGCTGCCGCCGCTGATCGTCGTGGTGCTGATGCAGCGTTGGTTCGTGCGCGGCCTGATCGCCACGGAAAAATAAGGAGACGGACAATGGCCTCCATCACCATCCGCGATGTCCGGAAAAGCTACGCCAAGATGCAGGTCGTGCACGGCGTCGATCTCGACATCAAATCCGGCGAATTCGTCGTCATCCTCGGGCCGTCGGGCTGCGGCAAGTCCACGCTGCTGCGCATGATCGCGGGGCTGGAGGAGATTTCCGACGGCACGATCGCCATCGACGGCACGGTCGTCAACAAGCTCGAGCCGCGCGAGCGCGGCTGCGCCATGGTGTTCCAGAACTACGCGCTCTATCCGCATATGAGCGTGGCCCAGAATATCGGCTATTCGCTGAAGGTGGCCGGTGTTCCGGCGGCGGAACGAACCCGGCGCATCCAGGCCGTCGCCCGCATCCTGGAGCTCGAGCATCTGCTCGACCGCAAGCCGACGGCGCTTTCCGGCGGCCAGCGCCAGCGCGTCGCCATGGGCCGCGCCATGATCCGCGAGCCGAAGGTCTTCCTCTTCGACGAACCGCTCTCCAACCTCGACGCCAAGCTGCGCGTGCAGATGCGTTCGGAAATCCGCAAGCTGCATCGGCGCCTCAACGCCACGTCCGTTTTCGTCACCCATGACCAGGTCGAGGCGATGACGCTTGCCGACCGGCTGGTGGTGATGAATGGCGGCCGCGTCGAGCAGGTCGGCACGCCGGCGCAAGTCTACAGCCGGCCGGCGAGCCGCTTCGTGGCGACCTTCGTCGGCGCGCCGGCCATGAACATGCTCGAAGGGACGGTCACGCTCGACGGGCTGTCGCTGCTTGGCGGCAGCCGCAAGCTAAACGTTTCCCGCGCCGGCCTTCCCGTCGGCTCGAAGATCGCGGTCGGCATCCGGCCCGAGGCCGTGCGCATGGTGGCGCCTGGAACGCCGAGCGCGCTCGGCGCAACGGTCGACCTCGTCGAGGAACTGGGTGCCGGCCGGGTCGTCTATGTCGATCTCGACGGCGCGCCATTCTCCGTGGTGACCTCCGAGACCGTCCATCCCGAGCCGGGCAGCGCGATCGGCCTCCAGTTCGCGGAGAGCGACCTGCACTTCTTCTCGTCGGAGAACGGTGGCAGGCTCGACGTCTTCAAGGCTTCGGTGCCGGAGCCTGCGCTGTAAGGGTCGATAGAGGGTTCACGGAATGAAGATCATCCAGATCACCGACGTCCATCTCGGCCGTCGGGGCGAGGTCCGCTTTGGTGCGGACCTGCATGAGCGGCTCGACCGCTGCATCGATCATATCAATGCACGCAACGGCGATGCAGCGCTTTGCGTGTTCACCGGCGACCTGACCGAGTCGGGCGAGGCCGGGAGCTATGCCGATCTGAAATCGGCGCTCGGCCGGCTCTCCGTGCCCTACCGGCTGCTGCCGGGGAACCACGACCGGCGGGCGAACCTCATCGCCGCCTTTCCGGAAAGTCCGGTCGACGACAACGGCTTCGTGCAATCGGTCTTCGATACGCCGGAGGGGCGGCTGGTCTTCCTCGACAGCCTGGCCGAAGGCCGCGTCACCGGAGAACTGTGCGACAACCGCCTGGGTTGGCTCGACGCACGGCTTGCCGAGGCAGCAGGCAAGCCGGCCTATCTCTTCCTGCACCATCCGCCAGTGGAACTTGGCCTGACAATCCTCGACCCGCTCGGCCTCGAACAGCCGCAGCGCCTGCTCGATGTGCTCACGCGCCACGGCAATGTCCGCTACATCTTCTTCGGCCACGTCCATCGCGACATCGCCGGCACTGTCGCCGGCATTCCGTTCTCGGCGCAGCGCGGCCTGAATGCCCGCTTCATGCTCGATCTTGTCGGCGACGAGGTGGTCGAGCAGGCGCCGCCCGCCTATTCGATCATCCTGATCGATGGGCAGCGCGTCGTCGTGCACAGCCATGATTTCCTGGAGAGCTGGCCCCTCTGGTCGCCGCAGACAGGCGAACAGGTGCGGTAGAGCAACCGCGACCAGCCTGCGATTCAGGCGAACACGTGCGCCTTGCCGGTGACGGTGAGGCGCACGATCTCGCCGACCGTCGGCGCGTCCATGCCGGTCTTGCGCAGGATGAGCGGCGTGTTGCCGATCGCGGCCGCATCGGGCGGGTCGGGGCTGTTGAGCAGCCGCACCGCGATGGTGCAGACCGAGCCGGCGAATTCGGAGTCCGTCACTTCGCCGAACAGCATGTCCGGCGTCCCCGACATGCCCTCGCGCGTGGTTCGCTTGAGCAGCACCTGCTCGGGCCTGAGCATGATGCGGGCGACGTCGCGCCGCTCGGCAATGTCGACGGCGATACGGCCGAGCGGCGAGATGGCGAAGCCGTCGGCGATCTTGGCCGGGACAATGATGGCATCGCCGAGGAACTCGGCGACCATCCGGTCCTTGGGCTGGAAATAGAGCTCGCGCGGCGTGCCGACCTGCGAGAACAGGCCGTCGCGCATGACGGCGACCTGGCTGGCGAAGGACAGCGCCTCGGCCTGGTCATGGGTGACCAGGATGGTGGTGATGCCCGCCTCCTCCAGAAGCTCGGCGACAGCCTTGCGCATGGAGGCGCGCAAGCCTGTGTCCAGCGCCGAGAAGGGCTCGTCGAGCAGCATCAGCCTCGGCTTCATCGCCATCGCGCGGGCAAGCGCCACGCGCTGCTGCTGGCCGCCGGAAAGCTCGTGCGGCCGGCGTTTCAAGACAGCCTTGTCCAGCCCGACGATATAGGCGAGCTCGACGATGCGCTCCATGCGCTTGTCCTCGCCGCGCGCCATGCCGAAACCGATATTGTCGGCGATGGTGAGATGCGGGAACAGCGCGCCGTCCTGCGCC
>NZ_RZSL01000493.1:0-4621 GCF_003997355.1 Mesorhizobium sp. M1E.F.Ca.ET.041.01.1.1
GAATGACCAGCGCCAGGAACACGTTGAACTCGGCAGGCCAGGGGCGCTTCTTGGCGTCATAGCTCAACCCGCCAATGCCATGCGATGTCTGTGACACGTCTTCTTCCTCCGAATGACCGCGCCCGTTCTCCCGCCCGGCGGGGTGGGAGAAGGAAGGGAGCGGCGCCGCTTGTCAGCAGCCGGTTTCAGCCAGTCCGATGCGTCGGAGCGCCGCTCCTGGGTTTGTCTTCACGCAATTCCGTACGGAAACCTTTTCCTGGAATTGCGCTGGCGCAGCCTCAGTTCTTCTTCAGGAACTTGTCGATGTTCGCCGGCGTGACGAGCTGGAACGGGATATAGACCTTGTGTTCCACCTTCTCGCCCTTGGCGAGCTTCAGCGCCGCGTCGAGGGCGCCGGCACCCTGGCCGGCCGCGTCCTGGAAGACCGATACGTCGAGATCGCCCGCCTGCATCGCGGCCAGCGCGTCCTGGGTGGCGTCGACGCCGCCGACCACGACCGACTTCATGTCGATGTTGGCGGCCTTCATCGCCTGGATGGCGCCGATGGCGCTCTCGTCGTTGTTGGCGATGACGCCGTCGAACGGCTTGCCGGACGACAGCCAGTTGGTCATCAGGTTCTGCGCCTCGTCACGCTTCCAGTTCGAGGTCTGCTTGTCGATGATCTTGATGAAGTTGCAGTCCGGCGTGGCGATCACTTCATCGATATCCTTGGTGCGCTGCACCGCGGCCTGGTTGGAAAGCTCGCCCATGATGACATAGACATTGGCTTCCTTCTTGCCGGCTTCCTTGAACAGGCGGCAGGCTTCCTTGGTCTCGAGCGTGCCGGATTCAGCCTCGTTCGAAGCGACGAAGGCCTGGTTGTCGGGCAGCGCATCGACATTGACAGGCTCGCGGTTGACATAGACCAGCGGGATCTTGGCCGCGGCGGCCGCGTCCGACATCGCCTGCGTGGCCGAAGTGTCGACCGGGTTGACGATGATGGCGTCGACGCCCGAAGCGGCGAAGTTCTTGATCTGGTCGAGCTGCTTGGCGACGTCGTTCTGCGCGTCCTCGACCTGCAGCTGGACGCCATCCATGCCCTTGGCCTGCGCGATCATGCCGTTGCGCAGCACGGTCAGGAAGTTGTCGTCGAAAAGAGCCATCGAAACGCCGATCTTGGCGGCGAAGGCGGACGAACTCATCAGCGCCGATAGCGCGACGCCCAAAAGCAGTTTCTTCATTTTATTTCTCCTCCACTTGGTGTCCGGCTGCACCGATTGAACCGGAATCCCCGATCTCTCCGGGGAATCTCTCCCTGCGTCCATTCCGACGGCGTTTTCACTGCGCAGTGGAACGCCTGATCCTCTGTTTGAAACAGATGTTCCGGAACGAAAGAACCAAAATGCCTAGTTGGTGAAATATTTATTCCATTTCGCCTGGAGTCGTCAAGGGCGATTCGGAATGAAGGCTCCGGATTTTCATTCCCGCACGGCGCCAGGCGGAGGCTCGGCCCGAGGATCGCCGGCCTTGGACCGGATTTTGCCGCCTGTTAGAACCGTGACAAAATCTTATCAGCCTGATGGATTACATCACCAACCCGGAGGACGCGGCTCAGATGTTCTCGGGCAGATAGATGTCGAAGGGCAGGAAAGTCTGCCCCGGCGCATTGGCGGCGCCGCTCTCGATGGCATGCGCCATCAGTCCGACAAGCTCGCGGCACAGCGCCGCCAGAGGCGTCGAGATCACCATGGTGAGGATGTTGTCGGCAAGGGCTGCGCGCGATTCGGCATTGATCTCGTTGCAGATGACCACCGGCATGCTTGCCGGCTTCGCCGTCCTCAGTGCCGAGACCGCGCCTTCCATGCCGCCGCCGGCGACGTAGCAGCCGGCAAGATCCGGATGCCGGGCCAGAAGGTCGAGCATCGCGTCATGCGTCACCTGGTTGGCTTCCAGATTGACCAGCGTCTCCAGCACCGTGAAGTCCGGCGCGTGTTCGCGGAAATAGGAGCGGAAGCCGATCTCGCGCAATTCATGGCCGTGGAAACGGTGGCTGCCGACGAAGAGCGCGACCTTGCCGGGCTTCTTCGCTGCCTTGGCGATCATCCAGGCCGCCGTGCGCCCGACCTTGCGGTTGTCGAGCCCGACATAGCCCTCGCGGATGCCGGCGGCGAAGTCGGACAGCAGCGAGAAGACCGGCTGCCCCCTCGCCTTCAACGCTTCCACGACCGCCGTCAGCGTCGGATGGTCCGGACCGACGACGGCGATCGCCCTGGATTTCGCCGCCAGCCTGCGCATTTGGCCGGCAATCTCGTCGGGCGCCAGCGAACCGGCGAAATCGATGGTCGCGACACCACGGAAGCGTTGCGACTGCGAGACCGCCAGTTCGAGCTCCCGTGCGAAATCGCCGTAGAAGACATCATTGCCCCTCAGGAGCAGGAAGCCGAGGCGGTATTCCGGCATTTCCTGGCGCATGCGCCGCTTGATCAAGCCGGCGGCGTGATAGCCGATATCGGTCGCGGCCTCGTAGACGCGGCGGGCGGTTTCCTCGCGCACCGGCAAGCGATTGTTCAGCACTCTGTCGACGGTGGCGACGCTGACGCCGGAAACGCGCGCGAGATCGGTGATGGTCGGCCGCCTTGCCATGATCGCTCCTTCTCTGACCAACTCAGAATAACTCATCTTGATAGGAAATGATAGAAACTATCTTTGTGATGTTGAGACTATCATGCCTTGGCGCTATGGTGAAGTCGAAGCCAGCCATGCGCGAACCCGGCACCGCAGAGAGCCATTCGCCACGTGCTGATGGAGGAACCCGAAATGACGGCAATCACGTCTCCGGCGCTGTCCGGACGCGACTACAGCCTGACCGGCCGCGATGCCAAGCGCGCGGTCGAGAAGGGGCTCGCGGCGGCCGAGTGGTACCACACCGAGATACCCCGCAAGCAGATGAAGGAGCTGATGCAGCGCTCCGACCAGCCGGCGATCCGCGACACCGTCATCTGGCTCGGCGTGCTGATCCTCAGCGGCGCGGGCGGGGCCTGGTTCTGGGGCACGTGGTGGTGCGTGCCGTTCTTCTTCGTCTACGGCGTGCTCTACGGCTCCTCGACGGATTCCCGCTGGCACGAATGCGGCCACGGCACCGCCTTCCGCACCCAGTGGATGAACGACGCCGTCTACCAGATCGCCTGCTTCATGATCATGCGCAATCCGGTGACCTGGCGCTGGAGCCATACGCGCCACCACACCGACACCATCATCGTCGGCCGCGACCCGGAGATCGCCGTCATGCGGCCGCCGGATCTTGTGCGCCTGGTCCTGAACTTCTTCGGCATTCTCGACGTCTGGCACGCGATGACCGACATGGTGCGCAACGCCGCCGGCGTCATCAGCGCCGCGGAAAAGACCTTCATTCCCGAACAGGAGCAGCCCAAGGCTATCCGCGCCGCCCGCATCTGGCTGGCCATCTATGTCGCCACCATCGCGCTGGCGCTCTATCTTCATTCATGGCTGCCGCTGATGCTCGTCGGTCTGCCCCGCCTCTATGGCGCCTGGCACCATGTGATGACGGGACTGCTGCAACATGGCGGTCTCGCCGAGAATGTCATCGACCACCGCCTGAACAGCCGCACCGTCTACATGAACCCGGTCAGCCGGTTCATCTACTGGAACATGAACTACCATGTGGAGCACCACATGTTCCCGATGGTGCCCTATCACGCGCTGCCCAAGCTGCACGAGCTGATCAAGCACGACCTGCCGGCGCCGACACCGTCGATCCTGGCCGGTTATCGCGAGATGATCCCCGCCTTCCTGCGCCAGTTGCGCAACGAGGATTATTTCATCAAGCGCGAGCTGCCGCCGACGGCGAAGCCCTATCGGGAAGAGCTGCACAACGACAATCCGGTGGCGACCGCAGCCGAATGACCGGTTCCGACGCAAGCCGGCTATCAAATCTTCGCTGGAGGACGACATGAGCGACTGGGTCGAGGCCTGCGCGGCCGGAGACATCGACGAAGAGGATGTGATGCGGTTCGATCACGCCGGCCGCACCTACGCGGTCTATCGCAGCCCGGACGACGAATATTTCGCGACCGACGGCCTCTGTTCGCACGAGAAGGTGCATCTCGCCGACGGGCTGGTGATGGACGACATCATCGAATGCCCGAAGCACAATGGCCGCTTCAACTACAAGACCGGCGACGCGCGTGGCGCGCCGGTATGCGTCAACCTCAAGACCTATCCGGTCAAGGTCGACGGAGGCAAAGTCCTCATTCAGGTCGGGTGATGACGATGACGGGAGGAATGGTCATCATCGGCGCCGGCGAATGCGGCGGGCGCGCGGCGCTCACCCTGCGCGACCTCGGTTTCGAAGGGCCGGTGACGCTGGTCGGCGACGAGCCGCATCTGCCCTATGAGCGGCCGCCGCTGTCGAAGGAGGCGATGACCGGCGAGGCGCCGGTCATCAAGGCGATCGCCAGCGACGAGCTTCTGGCCGAGCGCTCGATCCGTCACATCCATTCCGTCCGGGCCGTGGCAATCGACCGCGCCGCGCATGTCGTGCGGCTCTCGGACGGCTCTTCGCTTCCCTACGACAAGCTGCTGCTCGCCACCGATGATGGCGACGCGATTTCCCGCGCTGAGA
>NZ_RZSL01000494.1:0-4598 GCF_003997355.1 Mesorhizobium sp. M1E.F.Ca.ET.041.01.1.1
CGGCCGACCAGACCCCAATTCGACCGGGGCAGGCCGAACGCCTTGTTGAGGAAAATCGCCCAGACATCCATGAAGACCGTGGCGCCGATGCCGATCGCGACGGCGCGCCAGACGATGTCGGGCATCAGAGCTGCTCGAGGATCTTGGCCGCGCCGCTCTCGTCGACGCCCGGCTTGGCTTCGACATTGATCGCCTTGACCGTGCTGTCGTCGACGATCATCGAAAAGCGCTTCGAGCGCAGACCCATGCCGTTTGCGGAAAGATCGTTGTCTAGCCCGACCGACTTGGCGAAGTCGCCGCTGCCGTCGGCCAGAAAGAGGATCTTGCCTTCGCCGCCGGTGAAGCGCGCCCAGGCGCCCATCACATGGACGTCGTTGACCGAGACGACCGCGATGGTGTCGACGCCACGCGCCAGGATGGCGTCGTGGTTCTCCAGATAGCCCGGCAGGTGGTTGTTGCTGCAAGTCGGCGTGAAGGCGCCGGGAACGCCGAACAGCACGACCTTCTTGCCCGCAAAGATTTCGGCGCTGGTCATCGGCTTGGCGCCGTCGTCGGTCATCACCTTGAAGGTCGCTTCGGGCAGTTTTTCGCCAACCGAAATGGTCATGGGGTCCTCGCTTGGGAGATTGGGAAGGATCGATCTCTGCGATATCGGACTGGACGGCTTCCCGCAACCGTTCGGAGCAATGCCAGGAAAAGTGCGCAGCGGTTTTCCGTCCGGAATTGCGGCTCCAAAAGGGCCTGGCTCAAGGGAAAGGCAGCAAGCCGTCCACCGAACCCTCGGCGCTTGTCAGTGTGTAGTACAGTCCGCCATCCGTGGGCGTCGCCGACGGCCGGTCGAGGATCGGCACCGTGAAGACGAGCTTGCCGTCCTTTTCGCTGCGCACCGGCGCGCCGAACATGTAATCGCGCTCGCCGGCGATGAAGAAATCGACGGAATCCGGATCGCCTGGCGACTGCGCCTCGACGACGAGGGTCTCGTGGTCGCCGGGCAGCACGCTGATGCCGAAATCAGGCCGCGCCGGTGAGGGGAGCGTTGCAAGCGCCGTCTTCACCAGCGCCGTGTCCGTGGCGTTGTCCGGATCGGAGGCGGGGTCGACGCTGAGCCGCGTCTGCACCGGAATGCAGATCGTCTCGCAGATGCCGAGGAAGATGTTGGCATCGATGGCCGCCGGCTGGTCGGGCGCCGCCACCGTGAAGGTCACCGGCAGCGAGACCGGGCGATCGTAGCCGGCCCATTTGCCATAGCCGTCATCGTGGCGCTGCGGCGGCGGAAACGACAGTCTTGCATCGGCGATGTTGGTGCTGGCCGACACATCGATCTGCGGCGGCACGCCGGCATCGCCAGGATCGCGCCAATAGGTTTTCCAGCCGGGCTTGAGCGCGATGTCGAGCACGCCGTGGAGCTTGCCGGCCTCGTCCGGCTTGCCGCTGGTCACCAGCCGCACCTTGCCGCCTTCGCTGTTGTACCAGGCCGAGGAGGACGCCTCGGCCGGCAGGCCCGCTCCTAGGCCGATGACGGCGCCGAGCGCCACAATGTTCAGGTATCGCATGGCGGTGATTTGATCGCCCGTTCTTGGCCGCGCAATGATTTCATGGTCCTGCCGGTATCATATTTGCGTGACATCCGGCAGCCTCAGCATCTTTTCGGCGCCGCCGAAACGCGTTACGCTCAACCCATGGACTTGTTGCGCCACAAAAAGAGTGCCGCCGGGCGCGGCTTTCTCGATGATCAGTTCCTGATTGCCATGCCCGGCATGAAGGACGACCGCTTCACGCGCTCGGTGATCTATGTCTGCGCCCACAGCGACGAGGGTGCGATGGGCCTGATCATCAACCAGACGCAGCAGATGCTGTTCCCGGACCTCCTGGTGCAGCTCGGCATCATGAACGAGCAGGAGGCGATCCGCCTGCCGGCGCATGCCCGCGACTTCGTCGTGCGCAATGGCGGGCCGGTCGATCGCAGCCGCGGCTTCGTGCTTCACTCCGGCGACTATCGCGTGGAATCCTCGCTCAACGTCTCCGACGACATCTGCCTGACCGCCACGGTCGACATTCTGCGCGCCATCTCCACGGGGCGCGGGCCGCGTCACGCGCTGATGGCGCTCGGCTATTCCGGCTGGGGCGCCGGCCAGCTCGAAAGCGAGATCGCGGAAAATGGCTGGCTGACCTGTCCGGCTACGCAGGAACTTCTGTTCGACGCCGATATCGAGCGCAAGTACGACCGCATCCTTGCCGCGATCGGCATCGATCTCGCCCATCTCAGCGCCGCCGCCGGCCACGCCTGAGCGTCACGCAAAACATCCAGAGGCCGTTTCGACACTCGCTAATGCGAGTCAGATGGTGCTTTCGAGAATGAGTACCGGAAGCGCAGAAAGCGCCATCAGATGGCCGCAGGAGTAGAGTTTCCAAACGGGCTCTAGGCCTGCGTTAGCGGGTACTGCTCCCTCAGCGTCTTCAGCACCTGGTCGCCGGGCATCGGCGCGCCGAACATGAAGCTCTGGACGTATTCGCAGCCCATCTGACGCAGCTCCAGCGCGTCGCTTTCGTCGGAGATGCCTTCGGCAACGACCGACAAGCCGAGCTCATGCGCCATATTGACCATGGATTTGAGCAGCACCGCCCGTTTTGGCGTCGCGTCGTCGACGAAGCTCCTGTCGATCTTGATCGTGTCGAAGGGGAAGCGCGTCAGATAGGAGAGCGACGAATAGCCGGTGCCGAAATCGTCGAGCGACAGCCCGATGCCGAGCTGTTTCAGCTTGGTCAGCACATGCGCCGTCTGCTCGGGATTGTCCATCACCAGCGATTCGGTGAGCTCCAGCCGGAAGCAGCGCGGCTTCAAATTGGCGCGCGCGATGACGGAGCGGACGTCGCTGACGAGGTCGCGGCGGATGAGCTGCCGGCTGGAAAGGTTGACCGAGACCGACAGCGGCGCGTCGCCGATCTGCTTCTGCCAGGTCGCCAGGTCCTCGGCCGCCTGCTGCATGGCGAACAGGCCGAGCTGCACGATCAGCCCGCAATTCTCGGCCACCGGGATGAAATCGGCCGGCGGGATCATGCCGCGCCGCGGATGATCCCAGCGCAGCAACGCCTCGAAGCCGGCGACGCTGCCGTCCTCCAGCCGCACGATCGGCTGGTAGGCAAGCGTGAATTCGCGCCGCTCGATGGCGCGGCGAAGATCGGATTCGAACTGCAGCCGGTCTGTGCCGACGGTGCGGAAAGCCGGCCGGAACGGCTCGATTCTGTCGCCGCCGAAGCGTTTGGCCTGGTGCATGGCAAGCTCGGCGTCCTTGACCATGTCCTCGGACGAGGTCTGCGCCGTCGTCCAGGTGATCAGGCCGATCGAGGCGGTAAGCACGATCTCGCGCTTGGCGAAGGTGATCGGGTTGTTGATCGCATGCTTGATGGCGTCCGCCATGGCGGCGATGCGGGCCGGGTCCTGCTCGGAGAGCAGCATCAGCGCGAACTGGTCGCCGGCAAAGCGCGACAGCGAATCCTTCGGCTTCAGCAAACGGTGCAGCCGGCGCGCAATGGTGAGAAGAATGGTGTCGCCGGCCGAGATGCCGAGGCCGTCATTGACCTGCTTAAAACGGTCGATGTCGATGACGAAGACGGTCGGGCGCACCTTGTCCTCGGTGCGGGCGATCGAGATGACCGCCTCCAGCCGGTTCATGAACAGCTCGCGGTTCGGCAGGCCGGTCAAATTGTCGTGCACGGCGTCGTGCAGCAGCCTTTCCTCGGACTTCTTCTGCTCGGTCACGTCGACCATCGTGCCGACGCAGCGGATCACCTCGCCGTCCGACCCGATCACCGGGCGCGCCCTCAACGAAAACCAGTGGTAATGGCCATCGGCGCCGCGCAGGCGGAAATTCTGTGCCACCCGGCCACGCCGATGTTCCAGCACCACGTCGAGCGTCGTGCGGAAAGTGTCGCGGTCGTCGGCATGCAGCACCGGCAGCCAATTGCGGGCCGCGCCCGAAAGGCTGTTCGGGGCAAGGCCGAGCTGCAGGCTGATGTCGGGCTTGGTCACCACGCGGTCGCGCAGCACGTCCCAGTCCCACACGATGTCGCCCGAACCGGCGACGGCGAGCGCCTGGCGTTCGAGGTCGGAGAACAGGCCCTGATGCAGCGCGCCGCCGGCAAAGGCGTGCTGCATGACGGTGAAGCCGATGAGGAGGATGATCAGGATCAGGCCGCCGCCCAGCGCCGGCTGGGCGATGTCGTTGTCCAGCATGCCGGTGATCGCCATCCATGAGCCGCATAGCCACAGCAGCACCATGACCCAGCTCGGCACCAGCATGATCGCGCGGTCATAACCACGAATACCGAGGAAGATGATGAGACCGAGCCCGGTGAGCGCGGTGGCGGCAAAGGAGATGCGGGCGATGCCGGCGGCGACGGCCGGATCGACTATTGCCACGCCTGCGATGAGCAGCAGCCCGAGGATCCAGACCAGCGCGCCATAGCTGAAATGGCCGTGCCATCGGTTGAGGTTGAGATAGGCGAACAGGAACACCACGAAGGTCGCGGCCAAAGCCACCTCGGTGCCGGCCCGCCACATCTGCTCGTTGCCGGGCGAGATTTCGATGATCTTGTTG
>NZ_RZSL01000495.1:0-4592 GCF_003997355.1 Mesorhizobium sp. M1E.F.Ca.ET.041.01.1.1
ATAACCCGCGAGTCCTTTTCGCGTGCACTGTCGGCCCTGGGAAAGTCAGGCATCAGGGTCGACGGCCAGACGATCGAAATTCTCGATGCGGCCCGCCTCGCCGCCGTATGCGCCCCCGACCCGCTCATCGACGGGACGGACGGTGAGGGCTTTCTGATCTGACTGGTCGTTTCCAAGGAATGCGGAATTTGCGACAGCGCCTTGCTTCGCGCCCGTTGGATGAGGCGCAAGGAAGGGCAAGCACCCGACGCAATAGGTTCGAGGATCGACTTGCTGTTTGCTCCAGCGCAAACATCTTCCAGAGGCATCGGCTATCTTGGAGATTGTTCTCGAAGCAGCATGATCCCAATGCTTCCGGTTCCTGGCGTGGCGCGCGCTCTTACAGATCGCCCACGGCATGGGTCATGCTGCGCGACCGCAGGCGAGGCAGATTGCAACGGGCGAAGAAGACATGAAACACGACCCTCCCGAAAATAGCGCCGGAGAAATGGCGAACGCGGTCGCCCGGCTGTCAGGACTGATCAAAGAGACGCAATTGGACTGCGAATGTCGTTCTAAGCTGGACGAGACACTGTCTCGGTTCGCCACGTTGGAGATAGGACCGGCGGCTCGCGAGCACCTCACCAACGCCCGTCATCAACGCGCGCATATCGAGACCATTCTATTGTTCCTGCAGGATCTCGACGAGATCGGAGAGGCCGAACGGGACCGCGGCGTTTACTTGGACTTCGCCCTTCTCTTTGACGACATAGCGACGATCGCAAGGGACGGTGCGCTCTCGATGCGGCAACTCGGCCAATTCGCCGCGCTCACCGCGGTTGGGCGCTAGCGTCCTGAATCCGCCCTTCGCCGCTCAATTGGCAGGAGAACCGCGTCCTCGAACGGCGCCGGTCTGAATGACATTCAGTCTTGCCTGAAGGATCCTCGGACTGAAAATGCAACAGGAACGGTCAGTCACCGGGCGGTTCCCTTCTGCCAATTTCGATCAGCCATTCGCGCGGCCCAAGCTCGAGACAAACCCACGTGAAGTCGCCAGCAAAGAACGCCTCGAACTGACGCTTCAGGCTGTCTGGATCGAAATCCAGCACGACCGAGAATGCCTGACCGGGCTTGAGGCTGTCGAATATCGACATGATGGCCGACTGCTTCTTGGCCGGATGAAGCCGCCTCATGTCATATGGCTCGGCCTTCCGCTCTTGAGGATTCGTCCGGGCCTTTCCTCCCATCGAGCGCTCCATCAGAATGATCGACGGATTGCGGCGTTGTCTTCGCCCCATCTCGTCAACTTGTCGCCAGGGTCCACGCCCGCCCAATTGACGAGCCGTGCCGCCATCTCGGCAACCATCGCCTCGACCGAGGTCGGCTTGACATAGAATGGCGGCACCGGCGGCGCGATGATCGCTCCCATTCGTGTCAACCTCAGCATCGCATCCAGATGCCCTTCATGCAGAGGCGCCTCACGCGGCACGACCACCAACCGGCGCCTCTCCTTCAGGACGACGTCGGCTGCCCTGGTAAGAAGATTGTCGCCCAGGCCGTGCGCCATCGCCGCCAAAGTCCGCATCGAGCATGGCACGACGATCATGCCGTCCGTTCTGAAGGAGCCGCTGGCGATCGGCGCGGCCAAGTCCTGGTGGTTATGGGTGTGGTTGGCGAGTGAAGCGAGTTGCGCCAGTCCGTCGGCGCCAAGCTCGTAAGCGATGGTTATGCGCGCGCCTTTTGAGACGACAAGATGCGTTTCCACCCCAGCTCTAACCAGTTGGCGTATGGTCTCGAGGGCCAGCACCGAGCCGGACGCGCCGGTAACCCCCACTATTATCCGTTTGGTCATTTCTGCGCCGAACCGGTTGGTCGTGGAAAAAACTCGGCCCAACGCTCCGAGACCCTTTCAACGATCTGCGATGACATCTTCAATTCCTTCCCCCACTCACGCGACGTCTCGGACCCGATCTTGCGCGTCGCGTCGAATCCGATTTTTCCTCCAAGCCCTTCCAGCGGCGACGCGAAGTCGAGGGAGTCGATGGGGGTTCGATCAAGCTTCATCAGATCGCGCGAGAAATCCATGCGGGTGGCGACCGCCCACATCACGTCCGGCCACGACCGGATGTCGATGTCGTCGTCCACGACGACGACCATCTTGGTCATCGAGAATTGCGGCAACAAGGCCCAGAACCCCATCATCACGCGCCGCGCCTGTCCGGCATATTTCTTGACGATCGATATGACCGCAATCCTGTAGGAGCAGGATTCCGGCGGAAGCCAGACATCAAGAATTTCCGGTATCTGCTGGCGCAGCAGCGGCTTGTAGACGTCGAGCAAAGCCTCGGCGAGGACGGACGGCTCGTCGGGTGCGCGCCCGGTGAAAGTCGTGAGGTAGCTTGCGCCGTCCCTCACGCGAATACGCTTGAGCTTGAAGACGGGAAAATGCTCCGCGCCGTTATAGTATCCGGTGTGGTCGCCGAAGGGACCTTCCTTCGCCGTTTCATTGGGTGAAACGGTTCCCTCGAGCACGATCTCGGAACTGGCGGGGACATGGAGCTCGATGCTCTTGCATGGCGACAGTCCAACCCGTCGATCGTTGATCATCCCGGACAGAGCCAGTTCCGACACGCCTTCGGGCGCCGGCATTACCGCTGCTATCAATGTGGCGGGATCCGCGCCGATGACGACGGCGACGGGCATCTCGAGCCCCCTCGCCCGCCACATGCGATGGTGGGCCGCGCCGCCCCGCATGGGCAGCCATCTTATGATCGCCCGGTCACGGGCGATGACCTGCATCCGGTATATGCCCAGATTGTATTTGCCGGGATCATCCTCGCCCGGCGGCCGGGTGACGACCACAGGCCATGTGATGAGAGGACCGGCATCCTCCGGCCAGCAGGTCTGGATGGGAAGGATTGCGAAATCCGGTTCCGCGTCCCTCCATAGTCTTGACGACGAAACGATCTTCGGGCGCGCCGCCAGCGCACCACGCGCGGCGGAGAACATGTGGCGGGCCTGACGCAAGTTTTGCGGAGCTTGAGGGGACCTCATCCACGCCAGCAGAGCGCCGAGAGTCTCGAGCCCGCGAATGTCCGTGCCCAGCCCCCATGCGACGCGCTCGCGCGTCCCGAAAATGTTTGCCACGGCCGGAAAGGACGAACCGGTCCCCTGGTCGTCGATCGGCATGGTCATGCGCAGCGCCGGCCCGTGCGCCGCGATCACCCTCTTGTGTATCTCCGTCAATTCGAAACGCGTCGAGACCGGGGCGCGGATTTCCCGAAGCTGGCCCTTCACTTCCAGGTGCGAAAGAAAGGAGCCGAGATCGGAGAACTGGGGAAGAAGGCGATAATGCATGGCGAAGTCCGGCACGACCGGTCCGTCGGCGACATTCTTCTCACACGGCGGCCGCCCGAAAACTTTGCGCTAGGTCAAAGAAGCGATCGTTTCCGCACGATATGAGGAATTCAGCGGTCCACTCGCCTGAGGGGCTGGTCGATATCGGGAAGACGTTCAGAATGGCCAACAATCTAATCAACGGCACCCTTGAAACATGCCGGTCGGCAATCGCCTTTTTCAGGGACCGCGGACGAAGCAAGGCAGCGAGAAGGGAATTCTGGGCCCTTGGGCTGGAAGAGTGCACGGGCATGCTGAACGACATCGGCATGTCGCCCGGCGAATTCGATGACGCCATGCATCTGCCTTATGCCGCGCAGGATTTCCTCACTTTGGCGATGCTTTCGGTCGGGATCGATCCCGATGACTTCCAAACGCTGGAATTCGCGCAGGACCGCTTCATGTCCCGAACCTGCATCACATGTCCCCACCGCCGCAGATGTCACGATCATATGGAGGCCTTCGATTTCGAAAGCCACTATCGCGATTTCTGCCCCAACGCGGATAATTTTTCGAAGCTTCTCGGCAAGAAATGCGATGCCTAGCTGGCCGTAAGAGATCTGCCATGATCGAATATAGAACGGACAGCGCTTGAAGATGCGGCCGCCAAACGCCGAGCCAATGTTGCCGGGATTTGTTCGCCGCCTGTTTCCGACAGTCGCAGGACTGCCTCTCGGTCCGTTGCTGACATTGTCCTTGCGCGCGCTTGCCGGACGGCGTCCTGGCCTTTTCGAGCGCTTGGGCGAATACCGTTCGGCCTGCTTCGTCATCGATCCCGTGGACCTCGCATTCGCATTCCGCGTGACCCCGGACGGACAGCGATCCAGTGTCCGCGTCGTGAGCAAGGATGAGGCTGCTCGATCGGACGTGCTGATCAGAGGGCCGCTTTTGACCCTGTTGGGCCTGCTTGACGGCACGCTTGACGGCGATGCGATGTTCTTCAGCCGCATCATCTCGATAAGCGGGCGCACGGAAGCGGTGCTCGCCTTGAGGAACACGATAGAGGATGCCGAGCTTCGTCCGGCGGACCTGCTCGGACTGCGCGGCATCCTTGCCCGCTGTGTCGATACGGGTGTCCTTGGCGCCCTGGGCGTCGCCCGCCTGGACGGCTGCTCTCAACGTCGCGGGAGTTCCCGCCGGACAGACAAGTTCCATGCGTGTCGTCATGTTTCCCGCGCCTCTCTGGCGCTGTTGTCGGCCAATCGGCGGGCGCGGAT
>NZ_RZSL01000496.1:0-4590 GCF_003997355.1 Mesorhizobium sp. M1E.F.Ca.ET.041.01.1.1
GCCATGGAAGAATCGTGTGAGCGGAATTTGACCGTTCGCACGACACCAGCAGACAACATGATTGTCGTGCAGGTCGATGATAGCGGTTCTGGCATATCGGAGGAAATGGCGGCGAAACTCTTTCAACCATTTGCAACCACCAAGCCACACGGGATGGGCGTAGGCCTTTCGATCTCCCGGACGATTGTCGAGGCGCATGGCGGGCAGATCAAGGCCGAGCCGCGTCCAGGCGGGGGAACGACGTTTCGCTTTACACTGCCTGCGGTAACCGAGGAGGAGTCCACAGATGCCCGCCGATAATGTCGTCCACATCGTCGACGACGACGAAGCGGTGCGCAAGTCGCTCGCCTTTCTGCTTGGCACTGCGCAAGTCTCGGCGCGCAGCTATGAAACGGCGGTTACTTTTTTGGCGAACATCGACAGCGCCGAACGTGGATGCATTATCTCCGACCTGCGGATGCCGGGAATCGACGGGCTTGAGCTGATGCGGCGACTAAAAAGCCTTGGCGTAGACTTGCCGGTCATCATCATTACAGGCCATGGCGACATCGCGCTCGCAGCGAAAGCATTGGAGGCAGGAGCGGTCGATTTTCTGGAAAAGCCTTTCGACGATGAGGCGGTATTGGCCGCCGTTCGGTCTGCGTTCCGTCAGCAAGAGCGGGACACCACGCGAGAAACCAAGGGGGTGGAAGTTCAGGGTCGGTTTGCCCGGCTTTCCAATACAGAGCGGCAGGTGCTGGAAGGTCTCATAGCCGGATATTCGAACAAGACAATCGCGGACGATCTAAAGATCAGCCCGCGAACCTTTGAGATTTACCGAGCAAATGTGATGGCCAAGACGCAGGCCTCAAACCTGTCCGAACTCGTGCGCTTGGCATTTATTTCGAATCGGAGCTGATGGCGGCACCGCCTTCCCAAGATCGGCGGTATCTGCGGACCTCTGATGGTTTTTGTCTCAGGTCAAGGCGAAGTGTCTCTGAGTAGCGGCCTGCTAGGCTGTGAACGGATGCTTGGAGATCAATGCGATGGAAAGCGCTGCGGATTCTGCATCGCTCGAAAGACCGACGGTGATCGTGGTTGACGACGACCCGGCGGTACGGAGATCACTCAAATTCTCGCTCGAACTCGAGGGGTTTTCCGTCCGCACATATGCCGATGCGGCGGACCTGTTGAACGAAGCGGCGCTGCCTACTTTTGGCTGCCTGGTCATCGACTACAACTTGCCGCAACTGAACGGGCTCGAAGTGCTGCAGCGTCTCCGGAACGGACAAACTCGGTTGCCGGCGATCATAATCACCTCGTATCCGAGTAAGATGCTACGGGAGGGCGCGGCCGCTCTTGGGATTCCGATCGTCGAGAAGCCGTTCTTCAATCACGCCTTGAGCGATAGCATTCATGTCGCACTGGAGCAGTGTGGCGGGCATTGAGCAAAACCGAAATCGCCTTCCCGTTTGGAGACGTTGCTGTTGCGCGGAAGCAGCCACTCCGTCTCCAAGCGGACTGATCTGCTGCGAAACGCCTTGGTGCACGACGTAGCATCTGGCACCGAACGAAGGTGACATGCCGAACTTCCAGCCTATCTCGACATCACCATCCGCTCATTCCGCCAAAAGTTCCTGATAGGCGCGCCGCGCCGCGACGTAGCGATCAAAGGGAAATCGGATCGGGACCCCCTCTAGCGCCGCGGTAAGCATATCGAGATGCGCCTCGAATCCAGCGCATGCCTTGGCAATGTCTTCCCCTGCCGACAGTTGTACGGTTAGTGTCAGTGCGGTGCCCCTGTCTACGGGATCCAGTTCCCAGCGCAACGGCCGATTCGCACCATCGCCGCTGCTCCACGAATAGGCGAGCAGTCGCGGCGGATCGAACGCAAGCACGGTGCTGTCGATCACCACTCCGCTGTCGCCGAAATCGATACGAACTCGACCGCCTTTACGCAACTCGATTGAACCTGGAGCAAGCCACTGCACGAATTGTGGCGGCTCGGTCAACATACGCCAGACCATTTCCTGTTCGTGCCCCATCCAGCGCTCGAGGCATCCTTCGAAACCTTCCGCGAGACGCCGAATCTGGCCTGGCTGAATAGCGTCGTCGTTCATCGAACTTCTCCATATCGCTGTCGCCATTCCGGGGAGGCTAACGGCACCCGGTCCGGCCATATGATGCCGTCAGCGAATAAATGTCAGCCACTGCGGAATTGCCGATAGAAATCGAAGACCCGGGCCAACTCGCGCATATAGAAATCCCGCGCCACGGGGCCTTCCGGGGCACCCGAAAAAAGCCCCAGCACCTGAGCGGTCATGAAGAAACCGGGCGCGGGCAAGTCGTTGCGCAGGCGGCCCACGCAAAGCGCGGCCAGAAGCGGCCGGCCTGCTTCGGCATCTTCCGCCATCAGCTTTTCCAGTAAGTCGGTGGCTCGATGGATCGTCTGCGGCGGCATGAGGCAGAGCCGCTCGGCGAGGTTCTTGTAGGTTACAACGGTCTCAGTTTGCGCCAGCTCGATCAAGATCTGGCGCAACCGGTCTTTCAACACCCGGGCCTCGTCATTCCCTGACAATGGCGCGGAACCCTCATCCTCGGGCCAGGCCATCGACCGCGAGCACCCGGATTGCGTCAGCCCCAGCCCGCTTCCCTCGATCGCCTTATTCAGATCCAGAACCACCTGCATGAGTTCCGGCGCCTTAGGGAAATACACGAGCCTCGACAGCATCGTTTCTGTCCTTTTCTGACTGCACGTGGCCGCGCCGGATGGGGCCGGATCTCTGCTCAGGCGCGGCCTTCCATTCGCAAACTCGGATGAGTGCAGGGTCATCTGCGTCACGGATCAGCATTTGCTCGACACGAGCTTGCCAGAGTGTCGCAAAGCGTTCCCGTTCATCCTCATCGGCCTGCTCCGTCATGACCCTGGGAAGCAATGCCTGCATCTCGCGCGCGAATGGGACGATGGTCATATCGAGGTCAAGGATCACACCCCGCCCATTGTCGCTCCGCCGAAGCGCCATGATGCCGTCGAACGTTGTGTCGAAACGCAGCAGATCGCGGCGCGCGAACCTATGGCGCGTGCCGATGCCATTGAAGCCGGTCTCGGGCGCTGCCCCCGTGAGCAGCGTTGCCACTGCGGCGATCACGCCCGTCGTGCCCTCGTCGCGCGGTGCACGCAGATAGACTTTCACATTGCCTCGCTCGGGCAACTCGTCGCCGTAGTAGAGTTGGCTGAGCCCCCGTCGTACCATCAGATAGGCGCCGGCGACGATGGGACAGGAATGACCAGCGAGCTTCACGGCATCTGCGTAGGCATAGGACATCACTCCGCTTTTCGAGAGGCCAAGGAATGCAGCTAAAGGATCGCGCAGCGTGATCGTGGGCACTTTAGAAAAGAAGCCAGGGAACTCCATCGCATCCTCCGATACATGATCGCGTAGCGCCTCCATCGGCGATGGCGGGGCCATGTCACTGTAGAATAAACATGCATTTCTAATTCATGTTTATTCGGATGACAATCGAGGCACGATGTCGCGTCGATGCCGCAGACGGTGGCCAGAGCACTCGCAATCAAGGATGGTCATGGCATCTTCCTGTCCTGCGATGTTGAGCGTGATCCGCGACCTGACCAGCCTCCCTGCCTGTCACCGCAAGCGAAATCATGTCGAAAGCCTAACCGGAATTCCGGTTATTTCCGATAAGAGCCTCAGGTGCGAGCGGCTACTCACCGAGCCGGAACGAAAGGTTGCGTTCAGACCCATCGACTGATGCAAGAAGGATCGCGTGAGTTCCGTTTCGCGCCGACTTTCGTGTCCACAACCCAAGCACGTCGTTCTGCCCAGAAGGGTCATGCCGTGAACTATCTCGTTGTGTTTCTCCTTCCCGGCCGTCGTTGGCCGAGAAGAAACGATTGTGCACGCCGATTCACATGCATGGCAGGCAGCCATCCGTCGGCACCAGGCCGACGCTCGTCAAGCTGCGATCGTAGGCTGAGCCGTCTTCCCTGATGTCAGCGCTGGCTAACCCAAGTTCCAAGGCAGATATCTTGCCGTCGCCGCATGGTCTGGCTCGATGTCCAACGTCGAGACGAACCGACTATCTGTTCAGGCCAGCCAGGCAACCAGGAGCATCCCGACCACGATGAGCACAAGGCCGCCGATAAGCATGGGCAGCAAGGAGCTTTCGTGCTGGGCATTCAGCTTGCTGTCCTGATCGAAGCCGCTCATGTCAAAACTCTCCCGTGTTGGTTCTCGATGCAGGCTTTCAGAGAACGCGACTAAACTTCAAGAATCGCCCCACGGCGCTTGGCTGCTCAGCCGATGCAGCAAGGCATTGAATTTCCGCCATTGGGCGGGGTTGGAGACGCGGAGCGCGGCACAGGCCTTGCCAGCTTGGCGGCAGGCGGCATCGGCTTGCCCTGCCTTCGCCAGCGTCTCGAGACTGGCGACCAGAATATCCGCCAAGGCGGACACCAGATGGTCCCCGCTGGAATATGCGACACTGGAGTCCGGTGCCTCGGTCCGGTCTGCGCCCATGTCATCACTCATCGCTGTCTGCGATGCCAAGGTGCAATTTGGCGGCCGCGCTCATCTTCTGTGGCGACCAATG
>NZ_RZSL01000497.1:0-4582 GCF_003997355.1 Mesorhizobium sp. M1E.F.Ca.ET.041.01.1.1
TCGGCAAACATCGAGGCCGGCGCATCGAGACTCACCCGCATGCGCGCCCGTTTCTCGGCGGCGGACAGGCTGGTGACCTTGCCGTCGGCCGGCAGGTCGTCCGGTTTCGACTCCTTGGCCTTGCCGCCGCCGATCGTCGGCAGGTAGCCGAGGAACTTCAGGCCGACGCGGTCGCGAATGTCCTCGCCGGTGCGGAAGAAGCGCTCGTTGAATTCATTGAGGCCGCCGAAGCCGGCGCCGAGCATAAGGCCAAGCACCAATGAGAGCGCCAGCACCCTGATGGTGCGCGGGCTCGACGCGGCAAGCGGCATGTTCGCGTCCGAGATGATGCGCACCTTGCCGACGGGGAAGGACTGCTGCTGCGAGGCTTCCTGATAGCGGCCGAGGAAGGTCTGGTAGAGCGTGGAGAGCGCCTGCGCCTGCTGGTCGAGTTCTCTCAGCCTCACCTGCGATTCGTTGTCGGCCGAGCTCTGGCCGGCAGCGGTCGTGATCTTCTGCCTGAGCTCGGCCTCGCGCGCCTGCGCCACTTGGAAGTCGTTGCGATAGCTTTCGGTGATCTGCTTCAACTGCCCGAAGATCTGCGCCGACACATCGGCCTTTTCCTTGGTGAGCGCCACCGCCTGGGGGTGGTCCTTGCCGAAATTCGCCTCGACATCCTGCAGCCGCTTGGAGACGGCGAGATAACGGGTCTTGAGCCCGATGATGACCGAGCTGCTCGGCTGATCAGATGCGATCGCCGAATCGTTGAAGGCATTCTCGGAGCCGCTGTCGACGATCGCCTTGTACTGCTGGTAGCGGGCGCTGGCGCGCGCGGTATCGGCCTGCGCGATGATGAGCTGGGCGTTGAGGTCGGAAAGCTGCTTGCCGCTGATCAACTGGCCGTCGCTGTTTGCGGACAGACCGTGCTCGGCCCTGAATTTCTCGACCTCCATGGCGGCCTGCTGCGAGCTTTGACGAAGCTCGGTCAGCCTGCCCTGCAGCCAGACAGCCGCGCGCTCGGTGGCGTCGAAGCTGGCATTGAGCTGATCGGCGAGATAGGCCTCGGCATAGGCCTTGGTGATGGCCGTCGCGAGGGCCGGATCCGTCGACTGATAACCCAGGGTGATGACGTTGCTGCGGCCGACGCGATCCGCCATCAAGTCGGTCTGCAGCTTGAGGACCGCATAGTCGTGACGGGCGGCGGTGATCATCGCCTGGCGCGTCGCGGCGTCGACATTCTGGATCCCGGGGATGTCATCCGTGCTCGAGCCGCCGCGAAAATAGGAAACCACGCCGCGCAGGAAACCGATGCCCTTGGCAAGGGCCGATTGCGGCGGATACATGAACTCGTCGTTCTGGTCGAGCTTCAGCTTGTCGACGACCACCGACGCCAGCCGCGCCGAGTTGAGAATTTCTATCTGGCTGAGGATGGTCGCGTCCGTCTGCTGCGTGGCGTTGGCCGCCGAAATGTCGTCCACGACCTTGTTCAGGCCCTCGTCGATCAGCACGCTCGAGACGGACGTGAATTGCTTGGGCGTGGTCTGCAGGTAGATGACGCCCAGGAACAGGCCGATGATGGCGCAGACCGCCACTACCTTGGCCTGCCGGGCCGCCATGCCAAGCAGACGCTCGACGTCGATGAAGTCTTCACCCTTTTCCGCTTCGGCGTTGGGCAATGGCATCCTCTTGTCGAGAGGAAAGTTGGCATAATTCATCTTCGGTCCAATTCCAGGTTGCAGGCGCTACCGGCCTTCGAAGAGTGGCGTCGTTACCAGAAAAGACCACGCAACATTCGTGCCACGGGGCGCCTGGCCAAGAAGGCCAAGCGCTTGCGGCGATGTCGCGCCATCGCGATTTCGCATATGCACCCAAAATTTGGGCATTATGCGGCCACTTCCCGGCGCTCGTGCGACCGGACGAATTGCTGCAGCATTTCGAAGACTGGTCCTTTCATGTCATCGCGCGCCAGAGCAAAGGCGATGGTGGCCTCGATGAAGCCTTCCTTTGAGCCGCAGTCGAACATGCGGCCGTTGAAGGGCTGGGCGTAGAACGGCTGGCTCTCGGCCAGGCGAACCATGGCGTCGGTGAGCTGGATTTCGTTGCCGGCGCCGCGCTGCTGGGTGCCGAGCAGGGAGAATATCTCAGGCTGCAGGATGTAGCGGCCGTTGATGTAGAAGTTCGACGGCGCTTTGGCGGGGGCCGGCTTCTCGACCATGGCGGTCACTTCGAAGCCTGAGGCCACCTCGGCGCCGCGGCCGACGATGCCGTATTTGCCGGTTTCCGAAGGATCGCAACGCTCGACGGCGATGACGTTGCCGCCGGTCCGCTGATAGAGGTCGACGGTTTCGGCGAGGCAGCCCGGCGTCCCGAAGGACACCATGTCGGGGAGCAGCAGGGCGAAGGGCTCGTTGCCGATCACATCGCGCGCGCACCATACGGCGTGGCCGAGGCCATGCGGCGACTGCTGGCGGATGAAGCTGGTGGCGCCGGCCACCGGAAGCAGGCTTTCCAGCGACTGGAGCTGCGCCTTCTTGCCGGTCTGCTCAAGCGTTCCGATCAGTTCAGGATGGAGGTCGAAATAGTCCTCGATGACCGCCTTGTTGCGTCCGGTGACGAAGACGATGTGCTCGATGCCGGCCTCGAACGCCTCGTCCACGGCATATTGCACGACAGGCTTGTCGACGACGGGCAGCATTTCCTTCGGCATTGACTTGGTCGCCGGCAGGAACCGCGTTCCGAGCCCCGCCACCGGTATGACTGCCTTCCTGACTTTCTGCATCGCTTATTCCTTCTGAGGAGATCGATTTCAAACCTATCGCCGGCTATGAAAATTCATTCCATCCGCCCGCATGCTTACCTCCCCGTCCCCACGGCAAACTGTGCCGCAACCCTTCTCAGCCGAACCGCGATCGGCATCGACATATGCCTGACCGCGGCCGGATCGCTGAGCGCAGTGCGTATCGCCTTGAGCGGCGCACGCGCCTTGATGTGCTGGACCAATGACAGGAACGACGCCGCCTTGCGCAGGCTGCGGCCGCGCCTTGCGAAGGCCATTCTTGCGCTGTCATCCATGACGTGCGCCGCGGCGAAGGCGGCATCGGCTTCAGCCATCGCCTCGACATGATGCAGTTCGAGCACGCGTGAGATCGAGCCGGTGCGGATGTGGTAGACATAACCGGTGGTCGGCTCGACCACGCAGCGGCCGCCCCTGGCCAGGGCGCTCGCCAAAAGAATGTAGTCCTCGCCGATGCGCAGCTTCTCGTCGTAGCGAAGCTGGTTTTCGTCCAGGAAACGACGCCGGAAGATCGGCTTCAGATAGCCGAGGTTGAAGCGCGACTCGAAGACCACGTTGCCGGCGATATAGTCGGCAAGCGAGATCTCGCGCAGCGCCTCGAGATAGGCGGTCGGGAACATGATGTCGTCGGGCGTGCCGTCCTCGCGCACGACCTGGACATTGTCGACGGCGATCTCCGCGCCTGCCATTTCCGCCCGCGCGATCATCGCCGCCAGCCTGCCGGGCAGGACGGCGTCGTCGGAATCGAGCACCGCCACCCAGCGGCCGATGGCCCGATCGAGCCCGGCATTCCTGGCGCCGCCAGGGCCCCGGTTGGCCGGCAGCGCGACAACCTTCACGACGTCTTCGGGATAGGCGCGCGCGACATCGAGCGTGCGGTCGCTCGAGCGGTCGTCGACGACGATGATCTCGACGGAGACATCGCGCTGCGCCATCGCGCCGGCGATCGCACGGTCCAGGGTCGCCTCGGCGTTGTAAGCGGCGATGACGAAGCTGACGTCAGGCTGCACGCTTGTCCCCTTCCTGCGGTGTGAGGCCGTATTGGCGGATTTCGCGAACGCCGACCAAACCGCTGACGACGCCGACATGCATAATGCCGCGCAGCACGCTGCGGTTCCGTCGCACAGGGCTCACCGCCGTCAACAGCGCCATGCCGAAGCAATAGGCCGCCTTGGTGGAAGCGAGGCCGACCTGACCGATGCGGCGCACGCCGCCGGCGTTGCGTCCGATGAGGTGGCCATGCGTCTGTCCGAAGCGGAAGCGGCGGCGGCGCAGCCAGTCGAAGGCCGCCCTGGAACGCGGCACCACCTCGTCGACAAAGGCCTTCGGGGCAAAGGCGATGCGCCCGCCGGCCTTGGCCATATGATCGAAGAACTCGGTGTCCTCGCCGCCGGTCTGGCCGCGCGCCAAGCTGAAGCGCCGGCTGCGCAGGCTCTCCTCGGTCATGCTGAGCAGGACGTTGCAGGTGTAGCCGGTGCGGATCTCGCCGCGCACCCAGACGGGAAGTGTCGAATGGAAATCGCCCTTGCGCATCCAGTCCGGCGCATCCGGACGATAGCTTGCGCGAACCGGTCCGAGCACGGCCGTCGCGCCGGTCGCCTCCGCGGTTGCGACAAGTTCGACGAGCCAATCGCGCGAAGCCGTCTCGTCGTCGTCGATGAAGGCCACGAAGTCCGACACGCTGGCATCGAGGCAGGCGTTGCGGGCGATCGAGATGTTGCGCGCCGGCGCGTGGCGATAGCGGATCGGCAGCTTCAGCTCCTGCGCCAAGGCCTTCACCAGCGACTGCGCGCTCGGCTCATCGTCATT
>NZ_RZSL01000498.1:0-4560 GCF_003997355.1 Mesorhizobium sp. M1E.F.Ca.ET.041.01.1.1
GACCTATCAGGGCGAGGCCTTCAAGAAGCGCGTCGAGCCGCTGGCGGCGGAACTCAATGCGCATGTCGCCGGCCATTGCGACGTCACCGACCCGGAAAGCCTCGACGCCGTCTTTGCCGACATCGCCAAGCATTGGGGCAAGCTGGATTTCCTCGTCCATGCCATCGCTTTTTCCGACAAGGACGAGCTCACCGGCCGTTATGTCGAGACGACGCGCGACAATTTCCTGCGCACCATGGACATTTCGGTGTTTTCCTTCACCACCATCGCCAAGCGCGCAGAGCCGCTGATGAGCGAGGGCGGTTCGCTTTTGACGCTGACCTACTACGGCGCCGAGAAGGTGATGCCGCACTACAACGTCATGGGTGTGGCCAAGGCGGCGCTTGAAGCCAGTGTGCGCTATCTCGCCGTCGACCTCGGCGCCAAGAAAATCCGCGTCAACGCGATTTCGGCCGGCCCGATCAAGACGCTGGCCGCCTCCGGTATCGGCGACTTCCGCTATATCCTGAAGTGGAACGAGTACAACGCCCCGCTGAAGCAGACGGTGACGCAGGAAGAAGTCGGCGATTCCGCCGTCTATTTCCTGTCGGACCTGTCGCGCGGCGTAACCGGCGAGGTTCACCATGTCGATTCCGGCTACCACGTCGTCGGCATGAAAGCGGTCGACGCGCCGGATATCTCGACCGTCAAGGATTAGATCTCTCCGCCTACCCTTCCACCAGGCCCTGGCCCGACCTCGGAAGACCTGATGTATCCGCTCGTCTACATCGCACGCCACGGCCAGACGCAGTGGAATGCCGAGGGTCGGCTGCAGGGGCAGGCGGACACCGACATCAACGCGTTCGGCCGCGCGCAGGCGACCCGAAACGGTCGCCGGCTGGCTGAATTCGTAACCAATCCCGCGGAGTTCGACTTCGTCGCCAGCCCGATGCGCCGCACGCGTGAGACGATGGAGCTGATGCGCGCGGCGATGGGACTCGATCCGTTCGCTTACCGCACCGATCCGCGCCTTGTGGAATTGAGCTTCGGCGATTGGCAGGGTTTCACCTTTGCCGAACTCGAAGCGAGGCTTCCCGGCTCGACGCACCGTCGCCGTTTCGACAAATGGGATTTCCAGCCGCCGGGTGAGGGCGCGGAAAGCTACGAAATGCTACTCGAACGGATAAAGCCGTGGTTTGACGCGCTTGACCGGCAGACGGTATGCGTCACCCATGGCGGCGTCATGCGGTGCCTGTTCCGCTTCGTCGAAGGCATGTCCAAGAAGGACGCGGCCCGCCTGGATATCCAGCAGGATCGCCTGCTCCGGCTGGAGGGCCGCAGCTTGGAGTGGTTGTAGAGCTTACGGCGCGGCGAATTCAGATCGGGCCGGCCTCACCTGAATTTAGTTCTGGTCGCTGTCCGGCAGTTGCATATCGGTCACGATATTCTCGCCGTTCGTCACGTCAAAGGCGATGACGATGTCCATGCCGGGCTTCAGCGCATCGAGATCGGTCTCGGCGTTGAGCTTGTAGGACTTGCCGTCGTCCAGCGTCAGCGTCAGCGTGTCCTTGTCGACCTTCTTGATCAGGCCTTCGGTCTGCCCGGCGAACGCGGCGGTTGAAATCATGAGCATGGCGCCAACAGCGCCAATCAGGGTACGCATCGTCGTCCTCTTTGGTCATTGCGCCGGCTGGTCAGCGGCGGGTCCTCAACGGCGGATGGAAGAGAGCAGAAACCAACCGAATGTGTCAAAACTAAATCGGCCAGATCACAGATTGATGCATCCGATCATCGTTTGACCGCTGTGGAAAACGCCAATAGAAGGCACCCTTGAACCGGCGAACCGGCTCCGCCGCCGGGCAGGGCGTTTTTCCATGTCGCACAACACCTTCGGCCATCTTTTCCGCGTCACCACCTGGGGTGAGAGCCATGGCGCCGCGCTCGGCTGCGTTGTCGACGGCTGCCCGCCGGGCATCCGTTTCAAGCGCGAGGATATCCAGGCCGAGCTCGACCGGCGCCGCCCGGGCCAGTCGCGTTTCGTCACCCAGCGCCGCGAGCCGGACGAGGTGAAGATCCTCTCCGGCTTCATCCTCGACGAGGACGGCGAGACGATGATCACCACCGGCACGCCGGTGTCGATGTTGATCGAGAATGTCGACCAGCGCTCCAAGGATTACGGCGAGATCGCCCGCCAGTACCGGCCGGGCCATGCCGACTATACCTATGAGGTCAAATACGGATTGCGCGATCATCGCGGCGGCGGCCGTTCCTCGGCGCGTGAGACCGCTGCCCGGGTGGCGGCCGGCGCGCTCGCCCGCAAGGTGGTGCCGGGCATGGTGGTGCGCGGCGCCCTGGTGTCGATGGGTGAAAAATCGATCGACCGCGCCAACTGGAACTGGAATTTCGTCGGTGATGCCGAAAACCCTTTCTTCACGCCGGATCCGGCCTCGGTCCCCGTCTTCGCCGCCTATCTCGACGGCATCCGCAAGGCCGGGTCCTCGGTCGGCGCGGTGATTGAGATCGTCGCCGAAGGCGTGCCTGCTGGCCTCGGCGCGCCGATCTACGCCAAGCTCGACCAGGACATCGCCTCGGGCCTGATGTCGATCAACGCCGTCAAGGGCGTCGAGATCGGCAACGGCTTCGAGGCCGCCCGCATCACCGGCGAGCAGAACGCCGACGAGATGCGCATCGGCAATGACGGCAAGCCGGTGTTCCTCTCCAACAATGCCGGCGGCATCCTCGGCGGCATCTCGACCGGGCAGGCGATCGTCGCCCGCTTCGCCGTCAAGCCGACCTCCTCGATCCTGACCCCGCGCAAGTCGATCGACAAGGACGGCAGGGACGTCGATGTCATGACCAAGGGCCGCCACGACCCCTGCGTCGGCATCCGCGCCGTGCCGATCGGCGAGGCCATGGTTGCCTGCGCGATCGCGGATCATTATCTGCGGCATAGAGGACAAACAGGGAAGGGAGTAGGCAGTAGGGAGTAGGCAGTAGGCAGTAGGCCAGCCCGACACAGCCTTTTTCCTTCCCTACTGCCCATTGCCTAATTCCTATTCCCTGCGAGCGAAGCGAGCACCTATGCCTTACGACCAGAAGAAGATCGTCGAAGCGATCCGTGCTTTCGAGCGCGGCGAGATCGTCGTCGTCATGGACGATGACGGACGCGAGAACGAGGGCGACCTGATCGTCGCCGCCGTCCACTGCACGCCGGAAAAGATGGCCTTTATCGTCCGCAACACCTCCGGCATCGTCTGCACGCCGATGCCGCGCGAGGAGGCGAGGCGGCTGAACCTCGCGCCGATGGTGGCCGACAATGATTCGGCCCACACCACGGCATTCACCGTCAGTGTCGACTTCAAGCACGGCACCACGACCGGCATTTCCGCCGACGACCGCACGCTCACCGTGCGCAATCTCGCCAACGGCAATGTCGGCGCCTCAGACTTCGTCCGTCCAGGTCACATCTTCCCTCTCATCGCGCGCGAAGGCGGCGTCTTGATGCGCTCGGGCCATACGGAAGCCGCTGTCGATCTCTGCAAGCTCGCCGGCCTGCCGCCGGTCGGCGTCATCTCCGAGCTGGTCAACGACGACGGCACCGTCAAGCGCGGGCCCGAGGTTCAGGCTTTCGCCAAAGAACATGGCCTGAAGCAGGTTTCGGTCGCCGATCTGATCGCCTACCGGCAGCGCAAGGAAACGCTGGTCGAGCGCGTCGCCTGCTCCGACATCGACACGCCCGGCGGCAAGGCGCAGGTTTTCACCTACACGCTGCCCTGGGATTCCATGCATCACGTCGCGGTCGTCTTCGGCGACATCCGCGACGGTGAGGAGGTGCCGGTGCGCCTGCATTCGGAGGATGTCGTCACCGACGTCTTCGGCACCAGCCATCGTCTGGAAGGCATCATGAAGGCGATGGGCGAGCGCAGGCGCGGCGTCATCGTTTATCTGCGCGAGGGCTCGGTCGGCGTCGCCCACCAGGAGCGCAAGCGGCCGGCGAGCGGTGAGCGCGAGGATCATGAGGAAGCGCGCCGGCGCGAGAACGAGTGGCGCGAGATCGGTCTCGGCGCTCAGATCCTGAAGGATCTCGGCATCTCTTCGATCAACCTGATCGCCTCGCGCGAGCGCCACTATGTCGGCCTCGAAGGTTTTGGCATCCATATCGCCAAGACGGAAATCCTTTAGGCTGTCGGGGGACGCGCCGGAAGTTCCTCCAGGCAGATCGCATGCTTACGCGATTGGCCGAAGCGCCCGCGACGTCGTCATCCAGGGTCCCCGCGCCGGAGCTTCGCTCCTGCGTCGCCCTAGAATGACGAAGTTCGAAAGGCGTCGGCTAATTTCGAACGTCTACGATGGGTTCGCCGATACGAACGACCGGGCGGTCTTGCGTCACTCAGCCGGGACAGCCGCTTCGTCTCCATCCAGATCGCAATCCTCCGTCGCCAGCCGGCATTGGCCGGCGAGCACGGTGGCTAACGCGATCGCGCCCGCCGCAACGGACACCCAGAACCCGCTCTGCGGTCCAAAAGCGTCGACCATCCAGCCGGCGGCGAAGGAGCCCAGCGCCATTCCGATGCCGATCCC
>NZ_RZSL01000499.1:0-4549 GCF_003997355.1 Mesorhizobium sp. M1E.F.Ca.ET.041.01.1.1
GTTTATCGATATCAATTCCGATGGCCGCGCTCAGCCGCGACGCGTGATCGTGCGAGTATGACAATGGAATTTCTTGATCGCCCCACCCAGTTCGAAGAACGCACCGGTCCCGCCTATTGGATCGACGAAGCGATTTGGGGACATCGCCTTCATGACGAGCAGTCGCCGTGGCTGACGTTCCTCGAGTTTCTGACGGTGCTTCTGTCGGAACACCGTGAAGGGCGGGCCCTGAGCGAGGAAACCTACAACAGTCTCTCGTATAAGCCCCAGCTTCAGCTACGCCTGCGCAACCTGGTGTTCAACAATCCCCATGTGATGACCGTTCGCGCCGAAGCAGGGTCAGACGACGCGGCTTGGTCACTTTGGCTCAATAAGATGGCCGAAACGGCAGGCGGCATCGACAAGCCTGATTTCAGGTATCTACGCGATCGCTTCGAAACTTTCGACGATTTCGCGGCCGTCTTGAACTTCCTCCAAGGCTCGGCGATTGAAGGGTCGAGCAACAAGCGGTGGAGCTCTAAGTTCGTCTTCCCGTTTGGGGCTCATTCTCTGTTCGAAGACGTCAACGTCAAGCCGAACGGCAGCGTCTCGAACGATCGTCGGTTTTTCGCCCGCACCGGCGAGATCCTCTACCTCATGTTGAGCAGGAGCAAGCACGCTGACGAGCTTCGCGTATTGCTGACGTCTCGTTTTCTGGATCAACCGGCCCCCTATGATGCGATGGCGCGCGCGCTCCAGGGAGATATCCAGCTCGCCAAGGCAGAGCGTGGGGGTGCCTATCTGCCGTGTTCTAAGCATCCTGTTTTCGATCGCATGGCGGAAGATTGGCTTTCAATCCTGAAGTTGCCCATTCCCGGCCATGACGCAGTTCCGCACCTTGTGACCACTGCTGGTCTCAATCTGCTTCTCTATCAACTCGATCGGGCAAGAGAGCTGCTTGATCGTTCTCCTGTCGAACTGGTTTGCGAAATCGTCTCGCCAAAAAAGTCCGTTGTGCGGGATCTGTCGGCCGACTCCTATCAACACAACAACATGCTGCCGCAACTGGCGATCGAGCGTTTTATCCTGCGCATTGCCGAGACGCAGGCCTGGACTGCGGCCGTTGCATCTGACGAACCCGTCTTGAGGGCCAGTGACCTCATGCAGCGCGAGTTCGGATGGCCAGACGGGGACGAAGACGAGACTGTCGGCGATCCGAAGCAACTGCTTGACGAGCTGCTCAGGAAGGCCACCACGCGTCACAAACAGCACGTGGGTAAAATTCATGCGACATGGTCGCGCGCAATCGGATTGTCGTCGCGTCGATCGAGCCGTCGCGTGCGCTATGCACCAACCGATCGGCTGCTGAAGACCCTCGTCGTGGCGTGCGTGGACAACAGACTTGAATTTAAAGACTTCCTGGTGCGCTTACATCAGCGCTACGGGATCGTCATCGGGGATGCGCAGGCACGATCGTTTGTCGATGCCGGGACCGCGGATCAGGAAGACTTTTCGGACAATGCGCATCGCCTTGAAGAGCGATTGGCAAGCCTCGGTCTTCTCAGACGCCTATCCGATAGTTGCGCCTACGTCGAAAACCCATTCCAGAGAGCGAGAGCCGAGTGAACCCCTCTGATCTCATTGGCGCCGCCGGCGCGACATCGATGCGTTTGCGTCTTGACGCGCTCTCGCCGGACGATGGCATGGCGCGCTACCTTCTTGATCGTCTGACCGGCGAGCAGGTCGCTGCGATCACTCAGGCGTTACTCACCGATGCGAAAGCCACCGAGCTTTTGAAAATCGCGCTGCCGCGCAGCCTGGTTTCACCCTTCGGACTTCCGGAAAGCGTAATGACGGACGAGCGGATGGTGGCGATCCGGCACGCCGACTGCGACCGTCCGGCACTTCTTTTTGCCAACACGGATGAAGACCAAGGTGCCTCCCTCGGGGATGTGACCCTGATCGGGGCGAAACAGCTGACGGAAGAGTCAGGGCCTTGGGTCGAGGCGGCCGCCGTGGGCCTGGGTCTGAGCGAGAGCCAGATCGCGACCTGGAGGGCTGCGTTGAGGGGACTGACCGCGGCCGATGACTGGACGCTCCACCAGATTGCAACCTACGTCGCCATGACCCGAACCCGTATTGAAACCGATGCGGTGCCGGTCACGGATGCACTGGGATGGGCATTGCCCGCATTGCGCCTACCACGCGACAGCGGCTACTTCCTAGGGCTTGGCGAACGCGATCGCGAAGTCCCGCGTCGGTGGAAGAAGCTGTTTGAAAAGCTCGTCGCCGATCGCAAACCATTGATGGTCAAGCAGCGCCCCAATCGCCAGCTCGTCGAAAATGAAGAGTTGAGAGAGCAGTTCGCGGAGGTGCGGGACGATATCCCCGCGGAGGTCCATCCTGCCATCGAGGCCTTCATTGAGGCCGCGCCAGGCTGGGGCCTAGAAGCAGAGGCGCTCAGCCTGTTCGAATGGGAGGCTGAGAGCGTTCTTCAGCTGTTTTCCGGGATCAAGCTGAAGAAAACGTCGCTCGCCCAAGAGACAATCAATTTCTTCGAGTTCACGTTTCCCGACCGACTGAGTCCAGCCGACAACGAGTACCTCCGCGTTCTCAAGGGACGATCGCTGAAGGAGACGCGTGAGGACGACCGCGAATTTTTCGAGGCGCACAGGGATGATCTGGGGCAAGACAAAGCTCTACGAGTCAAGTGGGAGCGCTTCGTCTTCGGTCGCCCGATCGAATGCACCGATTTCCTTGAAGGCCTGCTGCGAGTCATTGAACGTCTCTTTGGCCAGGTGAACCTCGGAGGTGGGTCCCGTAAATTGAGCATTAAGTCGGCCCGGCGATCGCGTAACCAGTGGCTCGACCTCAATGCTGACGTTGGCCTGTATTTCGGCCTGCGCTACAGAGGGTTGCCCGCGCTTCTCGGCGCAGCCGTCGAATGGGACGTGCCCCATCTCTTTAGCTACGAAGAACTGCTCGATCGCGCGAAAGCGCGTCAAAAAAAGTACCGGCGAAACGAGTCGACGGCGCGAAGCGCCTTGCAGATCAAATTCGATGTGGCGCTAACAGCCGGACGGGAGCGGGCAACCGTTCAGCTCGTGTGGACCGGGCAACCACCCGCCATCGGTCTGGAACTGCCGAAGGACCTCGGCCGCCTCATCAAGCGCCCGCTTGGGCGCAGCAGCGTCGCGCGCCTCTCGGTCAGCCGAAAGGGCGCACTCCAGTCGGTATCTCTCACCGATACGGGAACGCTGCAACCAGCCTTCGGGCAGGATGCCGGAACGCTTATCCCACGAACGAACACCGGTATCGACCTTGCGAAGCTCTTCCCAAAACTCTTGAAGGATGCAAGGGACGCCGGCCGGATCACACAGGCCGGCGCTGACGACATTGCTGCGGCGTGGAAGCAATTTGCCGCCTTGTATACCGACGCGCTTACATCACTGCAGTCGTCCGGGTACGCGTCTGCCACCATTGTCGCGCAGGCTGACGCCTACGGCGCCCTGCTGAACAGTCTGATCAAGAATGCCATAGGTGATCTTAACCGCCGCGATATCTGCGCGCCGGTGCTGCGGATCGGGACGATCGAAGTGCTTGGAAGCGCTCCGTCAGCCATTGTCGCACCTTGGCATCCCCTACGCCTGGCTGGTGTCGCGGCCAAAATGCGTTCGGTCGCTGGCTTAGCCGACTATCTCTTGTCGGATGTCGATTTGAACTTCGGCGACTCGCGTCTGTTTTTCAGCGATCTCCGCGACGAACTCAGCCATCCGCTCTATCCTGAAGTGGCCGTCGGCTATGAGGGCAGCGAACCCGTCCTGCTCACGGAAACAAGTACGGTCAACGACTACAGTCTGGTCGAGCGGCCGGTCCGCGATCCATCCGAGGCGACCACAGATGTCGATCCATCAGAGGCCGCAAGACAGATTCGCGCACTGCTTGAACGCTATCTCGACCTGCAGCCGCATGAGCGATCGAATCTGAGCATCATGCTCTACAATTGCGATGCGGCAGGTCTGCCGCTCGCAACCGTGAGCGCGCTAAGTTCTGTGCAGGACCAGGAAGAAGTTCATTGCAATGTGCTGGTCCGCCATCGCGATCGGGCCCGCTTGTCCGGAGTCTACACCGAGCTGCTTGAACGATCGGAAAACGATCCCGATGCGGTGGTGGTCAGCGAGACATCGCGGAACTTCATGTCGAAGCTGCGCATCGGCGTCATGCTCGACGTCGCAGGCGGATCAAAGTCGGGCGGAGCACGCGAGATAGACGTGGCCTTCCTGCACGACGTTGTCTCCCGTCAAGCGCGTGAACAGTGGTTCCCGGTTCCGGCTTTGCCGGATAATCCTTCCTTACTGCAACACGTGCCGGCCCGCTGGTCGTACCGGCGGGTCACCGCCGAAGACGAACTGAAGGCGACGAGTTACCTGACGTGCCCGCGTCAGCCAGATGCTGGCTGGGCCTATATCGACGCCGTCGCGAACGTTGTTCGGCGCCAGTCGCACGGTCCAGACGAACATTATCTGCCGGCCCGCCAGATCTCGTTCCAGGATGGTGGCCTGAAGGGGAT
>NZ_RZSL01000049.1:0-20672 GCF_003997355.1 Mesorhizobium sp. M1E.F.Ca.ET.041.01.1.1
ACCGTGCACTGATCCGCATCTTCCGCCGCCGCGGCAAGACCAACGATGCCTTCCGTCAGTTCCTGGTCTGCAAGGAAGCGCTGAAGCGCGAGCTCGGCGTCGATCCCGAAGAAGCGACGCGGGCGCTGGTCGAACGCATCGAAGCGGAACCGACAGCCAAAGGCAGACCGCCCGAGGTCGAACCGTCCGGCCTGGAAGTGAAGGCGGAGCCGCCGCGTCCGGCCGTCTCGGTGCCGGAAAAGCCATCGATCGCTGTCCTGCCGTTCCAGAACATGAGCGATGACGCCGAGCAGGAATATTTCACCGACGGCGTTGTCGAGGAGATCACGACGGCGCTGTCGCATGTGAGCTGGCTGTTCGTGATCGCGCGGAATTCCGCCTTCGCCTACAAGGGCCAGGCGGTCGACGTCACCCGCGTGGCACGCGAGCTCGGGGTGCGCTACGTCCTGGAGGGCAGCGTCCGCAGGGCCGGCAGCCGGCTGCGCGTGGCAGGGCAACTGGTCGAGGCGGCGGCGGGGGTGACTCTGTGGGCCGACCGGTTCGAAGGCGACGTCTCGGAGGTGTTTGAACTGCAGGATCTCGTCGCCTCCAGCGTTGTCGGCGCGATTTCGCCGAGGCTCGAGCAGGCTGAGATGGCGCGCGCCAAGCGCAAGCCCACCGAAAGCCTCGACGCCTACGACCACTATCTGCGCGGCATGGCGAGCCTTTACCGCTGGACGAGGGAAGGGCTGGAGGAAGCGCTGCCGCAATTCTACAAGGCCATCGAGCTCGACCCCGATTTTGCCTCAGCGGAGGGCGCTGCCGCCTGGTGCTATTTCTGGCGGATGGCGAATCGCTGGATGACTGATCGGCAGAAGGAGACCGCCGAGGTTTCCCGGTTGGTCGGCAACGTCGCGATCTCCGGCCAGGACGACGCGGTAGCGCTGGCCTTCAGCGGCCTGGCGCTGGGCTATGTCACCGGCGACTACGAGGCCGCCTTGGCACTGGCCGACCGGGCGCTCGTGCTGAACCCGAACTGCGCCACCGCCTGGAGCGCCAGCGGCTACCTCAAGGCCTGCTACGACGATCCCGACATCGCCATCGAGCACCTGTCGCGGGCAAGACGGCTGAGCCCGCTCGATCCGCTGACCTTCTTCATGCAGACCTGCACCGCCTTCGCCCATTTCGTGGCCGGCCGCTACGACGTCGCCTGGCCGCTCGCAGAGGCGGCATCGCGCACGCAGCCATATTATCTCACCGGCCTGCGCGTCGCGGCCGCCTGCAATGCCATGGCCGGCAGGCTGGATGCCGCGAGCAAGCATATCGCGCGCTCGCTGGCGCTCGACCCCGAACTGACGCTTGCCAACCTCACACACGTGGCGGGCCATATCAGGCCGGCCTATTTCGCCAAATATTTCGAGGCGCTGCGGCTGGCCGGCCTGCCCGAATAGACACGTCTTGGTGCATCGTCTTCAATCCGCCAGCGCCGCGGCCTCGACTTCCTTTCCAAGGCGAAGCGTTTCGCGCACGAGCAGGTCGAGATCGTCACGCCGCGTGCGGTGGTTGGTGATCGCCACCCTCAGGCAATGCCGGCCGTGCACGGTGGTGTCGGACAAGGCGGCGATGCCTTCTTCCTGCAGCCTGAGCATGATCTCGGTGTTGAACGCCTTGAGCCGTTCCTCGGACGCACCGTCCAGGCGATGGCGGAAGCAGACGATGTTGATGGTGGTCGGCGCCATCGGTTCCAGCGCCGGCTCCGCCTCGATCAGAGCGGTGAGATGACGAGCCTGGGCGATGTTCTGGTCGATGAGGCGCCCGAACTTCTCCACCCCGTGCTCCTTGAGCGCCATCCAAATCTTTAGCGCGCGAAAGCCGCGCGATGTCTGCAGGCCGTAGTCGTGCAGCCATTGCCCGGAGGCGAGCCCACGCGGTGTCGATTCCAGGTATTCCGGGGTGACGGCGAAGGTGTTGCGGTGGGCAGAAGCATCGCGAACCAGCGCACAGCCCGCCTCGAACGGCGCGTGCAGCCATTTGTGCGGATCGAGGGCGATGGAATGCGCCTGCTCGATGCCGGCGACGAGCGATCTGTTTTCAGGCGCGATGGCAATCAGTGCGCCGATGCAGCCGTCGACATGGAACCAGAGGTCTTCTTCCGCCGCCAGCGCGGCCAGCGCCTTGAGGTCGTCGATCGCGCCGGTGTTGACGGTGCCGGCGGTGCCGATCACGCAGGCTGGCTTGAACCCTGCCGCGCGATCCTCCGCGATGGCCGCCCTGAGAGCGTCGACGTCGATGCGCAAACCGGCATCGGTCGGAATCCGTCGCAGCGCCCGGTTGCCGAGGCCGAGCGCTTCCATCGCCTTGCGGTGGCAGGAATGGACCTGGTCCGACGCGTAGAAGCGCAACGGTTTTGGTATCGCGCCTACGCCCCTTTCGCGAACATCGACGCCCGCCTTGACGTTGCGCGCCACGGTCAGTCCGATAATGTTGGCCATGGAGCCGCCGCTGACCAGCGTGCCGCCGGCCGAGACCGGGAATCCGACCATCTCCTTGCACCAGCCGACCACCTGGCTGTCCATCAGCCCGGCGGCGTGGTTGCCGCCGCCGAGGTTCGAGCCCTGGATCGCCGCCAGGAAATCGCCGAGCGCGCCGGTGAAATTGCTGGACCCCATGTACCAGGACCAGAAGCGCGGATGGATGTTGCCCATCGGATAGGCCATCACGTTGCGGGCGACCTCGCCATACACATCGGCAATCGGCGCCGGTTCGTGCGGCAGCGGTGCCGAAAAGAAACTGCGGACCTCGGGCGGCATCTCGCGCCACACCGGACGATCTCGGACATCCTTGAGATAAGCGACGGCCTCCTCGACGATCCGATGCGACAGGGCCTGCATTTCGGCCCAATCCGGCGGATCGAGCGTTTCATCCATCACCGCTGTTTCCTGCAAGGTATCCATCCGCTCCTCCCCCCAAAAGGCATGCGATCATTTCCTGGATTGTCATGCGGCGCCGCCAGCCGAATGGGCAGCGGCGCCGCGAATTGTCTTCAGGCGTCGAATTGGCAGCTCGGCGTCGAGCGTGACAGCGCCGTCTCCTCGGCGTCCATCTCCGCCTCGATGCCGTCGAACAGCGGCGTCGACATGTAGCGCTCGCCGGTGTCGGGCAGCATGCACAGGATCACCGAACCGGCCGGGGCCGTCCCGGCGATCTGGCGCGCCACGGCGAAGGTGGCGCCGCCGGAGATGCCGGTGAATATGCCTTCCTGCCGTGCCAGCGCCTTCGCCCATTTGATGCCTTCCGGACCGGGGATCGGCACCACCTCGTCATAATAGTGCTTGTCGATCGCCTCCTGCAGCACGTTGGGGATGAAATCCGGCGTCCAGCCCTGGATCGGATGCGGCTCGAACGCCGGATGGCTGGCAGCGGGTGCGCCGCCTGCGCCGCGTTCCTGCGCTTGGCCGCTGCCGATAAGCTGCGCATTGGCTGGCTCGGCAAGCACGATCCGGACATTCGGCCGCTCGCGGCGCAGCACTCGTCCGACGCCGGCGATCGTGCCGCCGGTTCCATAGCCGGTGACAAGCACATCGAGCCTCGATCCCGCGAAATCGTTGATGATCTCGCGCGCCGTGGTCGCCTCGTGGATGGCGGCATTGGCTTCCGTCTCGAACTGACGGGCCAGGAACCAGCCATTGGCCCCGGCAAGTTCGACAGCCTTCTGATACATGCCGGAACCCTTCTTGGCGCGCGGCGTCAGCACCACCTTGGCGCCCAGCATGCGCATCAGCTTGCGGCGCTCGATGGAGAAGCTGTCGGCCATCGTCACCACCAGCGGGTAGCCCTTCTGCGCGCACACCATGGCCAACCCGATGCCTGTGTTGCCGCTGGTCGCCTCGACCACGGTCTGACCCGGCTTCAACTTGCCGCTGCGCTCGCCTTCCTCGATGATGTTGAGCGCCAGCCGGTCCTTCACCGAGGCCGCCGGATTGAAGAACTCGGCCTTCACATAGATCGTCGCGTGACCCGGGCCGAGATTGTTGATGCGGATGACCGGCGTGTCGCCGACCGTGTCGAGAATGCTGCCGAACAGCCGGCCGCGGCCGGCCGTTGTCCTGATTTTCAATTGCTGCAACATGGCTTTTCTCCTCGATGTCTCACGCGCCGGTTACAAACCGGCGGCTTCGGCGGCGCGGTTTCGACACCTTGCCGCGGTAGGGTTGCGTGACCTGCCGCAGATGCGGCAACGGCGGCGTTCCGGCACGGAATAGGGCTGCCGGATGCTTCCTGTCGTCTTTGATGATAGAACATGGACCAACTGGTCAGCGTGGGAGCGAGCGTGGAAACGCACGTGGAATCCGCCCGATCGGGCCTGAACAGCGAGGCGGCCGGCCTGTCCATGCGGCTGTTCGGACCGCTTGCGATTGTGCGCGATAGTGTTCCGGTCGTGCTGCCGGCGTCCCGCAAGCTGCGCGCGCTGCTCGCCTATCTGACGCTCGCGCCACACCCCGTCAGCCGCAGCCGGCTGTGCGAACTTCTCTGGGATATTCCCAACGATCCGCGCGGCGAGCTTCGCTGGTGCCTGAGCAAGCTTCGCGCCGCGCTCGACGAGCCGGACCTGCGCAGGGTCGAGACCGAGGGCGATGCGGTCGCGCTTCGCCTCGCCGATATAGGCGTCGATGCCGTGGAGGCAGCCGAGGCGGCGGCTGAAGGCATCGATACGCTCAGCCTCGAGCGGCTGCGGAGTCTCTTGCAGCTTTTCGCCGGCGATTTCCTTGACGGTCTCGAGCTCGACCGCAGTCCGCATTTCGCCAGTTGGCTGACCGCGCAGCGGCGCCGCTTCAGCTCATGCCACGTCGCCGTTCTCGAGCACATCATCGGCCTTCTCCCGCCGGCAGCCGACGAGGCGGCCGCCTGTATCGACAAATGGCTGGAGCTGGCGCCCTTCGACGCGCGCGCGCATACAGCGCTGCTGGAAAACCTCGCCCGGCGTGGGCAGATCGGCGCAGCCGAAGAGCATCTTGCCACCGCGGCGGAGCTCTTTCACTCCGAGGAGCTGGATTTCGCTCCCTTGCGCGAGGCATGGCAGGCGATAAGAGCCCGCCACTCCACCGCGACGCCATGCGCCCGGCCCATGGCGTTCGCGGCGACCCAGCCATTGATCGCCCAGAGCGAACCCGAACCGGCCGCGACGCGCCGGGCTTCGCTGGCGGTGATGCCTTTTGCCGAAGACGGCGGCGCCGGCGGCTTTCGCGGCGGGCTGGCCGACGGCCTGACCCACGACATCATCACGCGCCTCGCCAAGCTCCGCGATTTCTTCGTCATCGCCCGTGGCTCGGTCTTTGCGCTCGCTGAAAAGAACATTGCGCCGGAGGATGCCGGACGTCGGCTCAACGTGGACTACGTGGCGACTGGCTCGGTCAGGAATCTTCTGGGCAGGGTCATAGTCGAGGTCGAGCTGTCCGAAGTGCGCACGGCCAGGATCGTCTGGGCAGAGACCTTCGAGCACAAGCCCGATGACGTCTTCATCGTCCTCGACGATATCGGCAACAGCATCGTCTCCTCGATCGCCGCCGAAATCGCGGCGGTCGAGCGCGACCGTGCGCTGCTTAAGGCACCGAATTCGCTCAATGCCTGGGAGGCCTATCACCGCGGCCTCTGGCATATGTATCGCTTCACCCGCCAGGAAAACGAGCTGGCGCAACAGTTTTTCCACGAGGCACTGAAACTCGACCCCACTTTCGCCCGCGCCTATGCCGGGCTCTCCTTCACCCATTGGCAAAACGCCTTCCAGCGCTGGGGCGACCGCGACCGCGAGACGGCGTTGGCTTTCGATAGCGCTGGCCACAGCCTTCTGGTCGACGACCGCAATCCGGCCGCGCACTGGGCGATGGGCCGCGCCTTGTGGCTGCGCGGCGACCAGGACGGATCGGTGATCGAATTGGCGAAGGCCGTCGACCTCAGCCCGAACTTCGCACTGGGCCACTATTCCCTATCCTTCGTCCATTCGCAGTCGGGCGATCCGCAATCGGCGATCGGCTCCTCCGATCACTCGCGCCATCTCAGTCCCTTCGACCCGCTGCTGTTCGGCATGATGAGCGCGCGCGCCATGGCGCATGCGCGGCTGGGCGAATTCAACGAAGCCGCCGAATGGGCGCTCAAGGCGGCAGCAAGGCCCAACGCCCATGTCATCATCCTGGCGATCGCCGCGCATTGCCTGGCATTGGCCGGCCGCCAGGACGAGGCGCGAAACTTCGCCGCCGCGATCCGCAAGACATTGCCGGACTACCGCGCCGACGATTTCATCGCCACCTTCCGCTTCGACCGGGACGCGGAAGCCATGTTCCGGAATGGCGCGAAGCTGATCGGATTGAACTGAGCCTGCTCTGCGTCAGTGCACGAGCGGGCCGCTAGCCTTCCGCCACGCATCGATGCCGCCCTGTATGTGGCGGGCACTTGAGATTCCGACGTCTTGCGCCGCTTGCACGGCCATCGCCGAGCGCTCGCCGAACGCGCAGTAGAACAGGATCTGCCTGGCTGTCGATTTCGCCAGCTCATGCAGCATGCCGCCGGCGGCGATGTTTTCCTGCAACCGTGCATAGGGCAGATGGATCGCGCCGGGGATGACGCCATTGCGCTCCCGCTCGGACTGCTCGCGCAGGTCGATCAGCGCCACATCGGGCCGACCGACCAGCGCCAGCGCCTGCTCGGCGGTCACCGACCAGCCACGGCTGGCGATATCGTCCTGGTGCAGGCCAACCCTCATATTGGCGGGCACCGCGACATCCATCATCTTCGGGTTGGCCAACTTCAGATTGTTCATGATGTCCACGTATTCGTCGACCGACTTCACCTGCAGGCGCGGATTGAAGGCCTTCTCCTCGCCGATCGTCGACACGGTCTCGCCCTTGTAGTCGTGCGCCGGGAAGATCATCGTCTCGTCGGGAAGCTTGAGCAGACGGCCGAAGATCGATTCATATTGCTTGCGCGGATCGCCGTTCTGGAAGTCGGTGCGGCCGGTGCCGCGGATGAGCAGCGTGTCGCCGGTGAAGACCCGGTCGGGCAGGATGAAGCTGTAGGAATCGTCGGTGTGGCCGGGCGTGTAGATGACGTCCAGCGCCAGCCCCTCGATGGCAAGCTTGTCGCCGTCGGCAAGCCGCATCGAAACGACATCGGCTTTGGTCTGCTCGCCCATCACGGTCACGCAATGCGTCTTGTCGCGCAGCGCGCCGAGGCCGGTAATGTGATCGGCATGGAGATGCGTGTCGACCGCCTTGACCAGCCTGAGGTCGAGCTCGTTGACCAGTTGCAGGTAGCGCTCGACCTTCTCCAGCACCGGATCGATGATCAGCGCCTCGCCGCCGTGGCGGCTGGCGAGCAGATAGGAATAGGTGCCGGAGACGGCATCGAAGAGCTGACGGAAGATCATTTGCGACGTACCCCGCTGCATTCTCGCGCCACCGGGCAACCATCCGTGCGGCCGCGGCAATATCTTACCGCACGGACCCGCGGAATCGGAATGGATTTCGAAAAATATCTGCCAGGAGCCGGCGTTGCCTGCTGCCATGGAGTGGCAGCCTCCACCCATACGCTGGTGCCGAAGTTTGTCGGGCACTCCTCAAAAGGCCTTGCTGAGGCGAGCTTGGCCCCGGACAGTGAAGGCATTGTCGCTCCCATACCCGGCCTCAAAGCCGGCATTCAGGGTCATGCCGGCGCCCACCTCCGCCGCAACGTCCGCGCCGGCAAAGCCGCGCAACACCACCTTTCTGCCGCCGGCGGCAAAAGAGATGTCCTGGCCAAGGAGCGTCGCCGATAGGTCGTCGCTGTTTTGCGCGATCGCGTCGATCCCTGCACGAAGGGTGGTTTGCCAGGTCTGGCTCCGCGTGCCGACGGGCGCCAAGGCCAGCGCGAGCTGGCCACGCGCCTCGAAGACGTTGACGTCGCGCCGCGAGACCGCGAGATCGCTTCCCGAGCCGGCCTCCGCGTAATCGTCGATGAAGAGCCCGACGTAACGCAGTCGCACGCTGGGTATCAACATACCGGCCGCGACCGGTAGCCGCGTGCCGAGTGTGACGGACGGGCTGACGAAGATGCCGTTGAAATCGGCCCGCGCTGTCTCGACGCCACCCAGCACCAGATTGTTCGCGACACGGCGGCGGCTCCGCTCCTGGAGCACGCCGGTAACAAATGTCGCTTCGGCAAAATGCGCTCCTGCGTCATAGCCCAGATAACCGCCCGCAAATACGCTGCGATGGACGATCTCCTGCGCGTCGTCGTCGACCTCGGTCGATCCGGCGGCGCCCCCCAGCAGCACGCCACCCAGGAAGCCGTCGCCCGAGCGCCTTTCCGCGCCGGCGACCACGCCGCCCAGCGTCTCGCTGAACCCAGCTGATGCACCAGAGCCGCCCTGGGAGCGTATCCCGCCAAATGTGGAGATCCAGGCGCCTGGACCGTGATGCGGCGCAAGCACGTCGTCGCCTGGGGCGGGCATGCGCGCTTCGGCGACGCCAGCGATGCCGTCGACAAGGTCTTCGATCAGCGGACCACTGCTCGCAAACCCGGTGGTGTCGATCACCGCCGCGCTGTTGCCGCTCGTCACAAACGGCCTGCCGCCGGTCAGGATGGCTTGCGGCAGGCCGCTTCCGGCGAAGCTGATGACAGCGTTCAGCGCGGAGCGGAAGGTCACCGTGTTGCCGCCGCCGGAAAAGACGACCGGTCCCTGGATGACCGTCCCGCCCAAAAGGTTCAGCGTGGCGCCGGGCGCGCCGAAATAGATGGCGGCGCTCTGGTTGCTGAAGACGCGGCCTGAGTTGGTAATGATAGAGCTGCTGCCCAGCGCGGCGATGCCCACGGCGCTTACGCCGTCCACAACAACCGAACCGGAATTGGTGATCGTCGCATTGCCGAACAAGCAGCCGATACCTGTCGCGCCCGTGCCGGAAACGCTGACGGTGCCGCTGTTGGCGATTGCAACGTCGCTGCCGCCAGCGCCGATGCCAATGGAAGCCAACCCCGACACGGTAATCGACCCGGAGTTGTCCAGCCGCAGGCCGTTGTTCTGCCAGATGATGCCGGTGGCGGCGATGCCATAAGCCTCGATCGAACCGCTGTTGGAAATCCTGAGGTCTGGTCCGGCACCGATGATGCCCGAGGCCGCGACACCTGAAACACCGATGAAGCCGTGGTTATCCACGCGCCCGCCGGACGCATCACTGATGATGCCGTATGTTGCGACACCCAGCGCTTCTATCGAGCCGTTGTTGACGATGTGCGCGTTGTCGCCCTCGGACAATATCCCTATGGAAGCGTCGCCTATCGACAGGATGGTCCCGCCGTTAAGGATCGTCGCATCCAAGCCCTGTGAGTTCACATTGATGGCGCCGCCGCCCAACGTTTCAACCAGGCCGCGGTTGGTGAACCTCTGGGTCGGGCCGAACATCCGCACGGCATCTACGCCGGCGCCAAATGTCTCTATCGCTCCCCCGGGGTCCACGGCCCCGGTATCGCCGGCACCGTTCATCGTCTGCTGGCCGGCAGTCGCGTCATTGCCTATGACAAAACTTTGGGAAAACGCCGCGCCGCTTCCAAGCGAGACTACGGCGAGAACCAACGGCGCAACCGCGCCGGAAAGCCCTTTATGCGACGTCGGTAACCCCCCTGGCGCATGGGCACGCAACAAAGCGGACTCTGCGCCCGAAGGAGGCGAAAGACAAGGCGGAGACGGCGTTGCGACCCCCGGTCTTTCCGCGTGCGGAAGCGCCTACCGCCTCAGCACCGCGCTCAGCACGTCCCGGATGCCGATCGCGCCGACGAAGCGCGAGCCTTCATCGAATAGCGCCACCGGCGCGGTTTGCGAGCGGTGCATGGCGAGCATCACCGTCTTCAGCGGCGTGCCGGGATTGGCCCAGAACACTTGCGTCCTCTCCTCCGGCTGGCGCTCGACATCGGCGCAGGACACCCAGACAGCGGGCTTGCCGTCGCGTTCGGCCGCCGCCACCAGGCCATGCTCGTCGATCTTGAAGCGCGTCGTCTTGCGCCGGTCGAGCCATACCCAGCCATTCTCGCCCTGCTCGAGATCGCGGCGGTCGCGCATGACGTTCCAGGCCGTCAGCACCGAAAGCGGATTCACATTGGCGATGAAGTCGCGGACATAGTCATTGGCGGGGCGAAGGACGATGTCTTCCGGCGCGCCTGTCTGCACGATGTGTCCGCCCTCCATGATGGTGATATGGGTGCCGATCTTCAGCGCCTCCTCGAGGTCGTGGCTGACGAAGATGATTGTCTTCTTCAACTCGGCCTGGAGTTGCAGAAGCTCGTCCTGCAGCTTGGTGCGGATCAGCGGATCGAGCGCCGAGAACGGCTCGTCCATCAACAGGATCGGCGCCTCGGTGGCGAAGGCGCGCGCCAGGCCGACACGCTGCTGCATGCCGCCCGAGAGCTCATGCGCGTATTTCTTCGACCATTGGTCGAGATGAACGAGCTGAAGCTGTTTCTGCACCCGCGCCTTGCGCTCGGCCTCCGGCACGCCGGCGAGCTCGAGGCCGAAACCGACATTCTCCTCCACGGTGCGCCACGGCAGCAGGCCGAATTGCTGGAACACCATCGCCACCTGCTTCTGCCGCAGGCGCCTGAGCGTTGCCTCGTCGCAGGTGACGACATCGACCGTGCGGTCGCCGTCCTTGACCAGCACCTGGCCGCGCGACACGACGTTCAGCCGGTTGACGGCCCTGAGCAGCGTCGACTTCCCGGAGCCCGAAAGGCCCATCAGCACCGAGATCTCGCCCTCATGCACGGTGAGATTGGCCCCGGCGCAGCCCAGCACATTGCCGGTCTTTTCGAGGATATCGGCGCGCGTGGCGCCTTTGTCGATCATTGCAAGCGAACCCGCCTGATCGGCGCCGAAGACGATATCGACATTTTTGAAATCAACCGCGACGCTCATTTCTTGCCTCCAACGCCGATACGCGTCATCCGGTCGAGCACGATGGCCAGCACGACGATGCCAAGGCCGGCCTCGAGCCCGAGGTCGATCCGGCGCGAGCCGAGCGCGCGGTTGATTTCAGTGCCGAGGCCGCCGGCACCGATCAGGGCCGCGAACACCACCATCGACAGCGACAGCATGATCGACTGCGTCAGGCCTGCCATAATGGTGGGCAAGGCTGAAGGTAGCTCGACCTTCCAGAGAAGTTGTCTTTTGGTGGCGCCGAACGCCTCACCTGCCTCGACAATCGATTTCGGCACTGAAGTGACGCCGAGATGCGTGAGACGAACCGGGGTCGGAATGACGAAGATGATGGTGACGATGAGGCCGGGGGCGTTGCCAAGCCCGAACAGGGTCAGCACCGGGATCAGATAGACGAAGGTGGGCAGCGTCTGCATCAGGTCGAGCACCGGCAGCATGAAGCGGTAGACCTTCGGCTTGTGCGCGGCCCAGATGCCGAGCGGAACGCCGATAGCCATCGAGGCGGCGGCAGCAGCAACCACCAGCACCAGAGTCTCCACGGTCTGCTTCCACAGGTTCTGGTTGATGATGAAGACGAGGCCGATGAAGACGCCGACGGCCAGCGGCCGCGAACGCTGCAGGAACCAGGCGATAACGGCAATTACAAGCGCCAGCAGCACCGACGGCACCATCAGCAGCAGGTCCACCGCCCCGTCGAGGATGAAATTCAGGCCGTTCGAGAACGCCCTGAAAATCGTATCGAAATTGTCGGTGAGGAAACTGAAGAAGGCTTTGCCCCACAAACCTATGGGGATCTTGTAGGCGACCAGAAATTTCGAGATCGGATCCATCTTTCCCCTCGTTGACCCCGCCGCCCTTATCGAGCGATCATCTTCTCAAGCATATGAAAAAGGGCAGCCTTCTCCAGTGGCTGCCCTTTCCAAGGATCATGCCGGACTCAAGCCGGCTCAGCCCCCGAGGGCGGTCTTCACCGCAGCCGCCGCATCGCCGCCGTCGAAGGTGGTCACGCCGGCGATCCATGGCGCTATCGCGTCCGGATGCTTCTTCAGCCAGTCGGTGGCGACCGTCTGGGCGTCGCCGCCCTTGAGGATCGCGTCCATCATCTCGCCTTCCATGTCGAGGTTGAACTTCAGGTTGGCGATGAACTTGCCGGCGTTCGGGCACTCGGTGGTGTAGCCCTTGCGCACATTGGTGTAGACGGTGGCGGCGCCGAAGCCGCTGTCGCCCATACCCTCGAGATAGGTGATCTTCATGGCGCCCATCACCGGATGCGGCGTCCAGCCGAGGAAGGCGATCCATTCATTGTTCTTCATCGACTGTTCGGCCTGCGTCAGCATGCCGGCTTCCGACGACTCGACCAGCTCGAAACCTTCGAGATTGTCCTTCGGGTTCTTGATCATGTCGAGGATGATGCGATTGCCGTCATTGCCGGCCTCGATGCCGTAGATCTTGCCGTTGAACTTGTCCTTGAACTTGCCGAGATCGGTCAGCGTCTTGACGCCGGCATCCGCGACATAGGTCGGCACGACGATGCCATAGCCGGCGCCGGTCAGGTTCGTGCTCACCGTCTCGACCGAGCCGTCGGCGGTGTAGTCCTTGATGTCGTTGGTCATCGACGGCATCCAGTTGCCGAGGAAGACGTCGAGGTCCTTGTTCTTCAGCGACGCATAGGTCACCGGCACCGAAAGCTGGATCACCTGCGGCTCGTAGCCGAGCGCGGTAAGCAGCACCGAGGCCAGCCCCGTGGTCGCCTGGATGTCGGTCCAGCCGACGTCGGACAGACGCACGGCCTTGCAGCTCGCCGGATCGCCGGCATAGGCAGCGGTCGTGGATAGAAGCGCCGCCAGGCCGAGGCCGGCGACAAAAGATTTCATACGCGGCATGAACTTTTCTCCCATTGCAATTCGAGGCGACGCAAAGTCGGTTCTTGTGTCCGCCTTGTTTCGTCAGCCAAACACCATTTTGATGTGGTTTCAAGCGGCGCCACATCACGATCAACGGCGTGCGCTGGCCATTCAGCGACATGCCGGAGGTCTTTGCGGCAAGACGAAGTTTTCATGGACGGCCGGCACTGCCTGATATTCCAGCGATCGGCGGGCTGGCGATCGGTTGATTGCCGCGATCCGGCACAAGAGATTTTGCGGCACTGCCGCTTCGTCGCATCTCGTCGCGCAAAAACAATAGCTTAAGGCATATCAGCTAAAGCTGTTTGAAGGCGACGCGCATGACTCATGCCGTTAGCATGCTTGGCTTGTCTTTCAAGGGCCTAACCAATTCTTTTGTTTTGACGCCTCGCCCTGTCTTCCTTCTTTCAATCGCTTGAGGCCCCACATATATTCGCCGCCACGTGCGACGAAACCGGATGCCGAAGTGGGAGGCCCCAATGGCGACATTGCAGAATTTCGATGCCGAAATTGCCAAGACCAAGCAGGTCGTCGAGGACATGCGCACCAAGATCGAGCAGTCCGGCACCGTGCTCGACACGCTCGCCCAGGCCGACAAGAAGATCGGCGACGCCAATTTCGACATCGAGAACGCCCGTATCGAGGACGTGCTGAAGCAGCAGAAGGTGATGGAAGGCAACATCGCCGACCTGATCATCGGCCTGGAGGACGCGACCAACGTCTTCGGCGCCGAATTCGAGAGCATGAAGAGCTACACCGGCTGGGAAAACTTCGTTGGCGTCTTTTCGGACCAGCGCAAGCAGCGCATGCGCACCGACCGCGTGCGCAACATGTCGCTGGCCGGCAATCTGCAGGAGCTGCTGGCCAAGTCCGACACCATCGTCGGCATCCTGAAAGCGCAGAAGCAGATCCTCGACCAGCGCTACAAGACCTCCGAGACCAGCCTGTCGCAGGTGATCGAGCGCCGCAAGACGACCATGGCCAATCTCGAGGCGGTACAGAAGCGGATCGAGGAGCTCAACCCGATGCTGCTCGACATCGAGAACAAGATCGCCGCCTCCACGACCCAGAAGGAGCGCACCGAGCTCGAAGGCGAGCGTTCGAAGATGGCGACCGAGTACAACGAGAAGCAGGCCAAGGAGCAGGAGCTGCTCGCCGAAAGCCAGACGCTGGAGCGCTACACCTCGATGTTCCAGACTTTCGTGGACTCTCTCAACAACCAGATCGCTGCCCAGTCGACGCTGATCAACAAGCTGACCATCGATACCGAGCAGCGCATCGTCCTCTACAAGGCGTTGGAAGATTCGCTGAAGACCGCCGCCCAGCAGGACGTCGCCCACAAGATCAACACGCTGGGCAGCCAGGTCGACAACACGGCGGAAGAGACGATGGCCGGCATCGGCGCCGCCTCGCAGAAGCACATCGGCGATCTCCTGGAGATGCATGAGAAGAACATGGTGGCCAGCGCCGATATCCAGCGCCGCAAGAAGCTTGCGGACGACGCCTTCGCCCGCCGCTTCGACGAGGTGATGAAGAAGCATAACGCCGCCAACTACGTGCAGCAGTAGGCGGCGTGCCGGCATTTTTCTCCAGGGCAGTCCCATGACCCCCGAAAATGAAGCGGCGGCGCGCTACTTCTCCGCCATTACGGCGGCGTTGAGAGGGCTGGAAGTGTTCATGCGCGATGACCGCTCGCCGCTCTACCGCCATGGCATCGTCGCCAAGATCGTCGCCGAGTACATCGCCCGGCTGGACAAATCCTTTTCCTGCTGGCGAAACCGGCTGGGCTTCATGGATGCGTTCCGCATCTCGCGCGCCGACAGCGGCTATCCGGTGTTCCAGAACCTTCTCGAGTTGGAGAACGACCGCCGCCAGGCGGATAACCGGCTCGCCAACATCCCGCAGGCCGGCGAGCTGCGCGAGGAGATGGCCGACTTCATCCTGCGCCACAAGGAATTTCCCGCGGCACTCCAGAAGTCGATGGCCGAGCGGCTCTATCTGGAGGACGTCAAGAGCGAGGCGACCTTCGGCCCCTTCATCCTGGCGCAGACGGCGAAGGTCTCGGTCAACCCGAAGACCTTGCGGCCCTATTACCTCGTCCACTGGGCCTCGTTCGACGGCAGCGCCAACCTGCCGCTGGTCTATATGGTGACGGTCGAGGATTCCTCGGAGAGCATGGTGCGCCAGCTCGTCGACGCCAATGGCAAGCTCAATGAGCGGGTCGACATCCCGCTTCCCGTGGACGGTCTCCTCAATCCCGAGCTCGCCCACCGCTTCGACGATTTCACCGAAAAGAATTCGGCCTACGCGCTGTCGCCGGCGACCATCGCCGTCAATCTCGACAAGGACTTCGAGCCGCTGCATCCGAAGCAGCTTCGGCGCGTCGTGCTCGGCCCCTTCTATTCCGCCGGCATCACCGAAAACAATTCGACGGTGGCTGAGGTGCTGGCCAAGGTGCGCAAGCCGGAAAACGCCTGGCTGCTCACCTGGACCATCCAGGAGGTCTTTTCCAAGTCGGAGAAGCCCGGCCGCAAGGGCCTGTTCTCCAGCGAGAAGACGACGCAGGAATTCTTCATCAACACCGACGACCTCGAGGCGGCGCGCCAGGGTGTATCGAGCTACGAGAACCATGCTCTGATCCCGCACGAGGCCTATCAGGCACTTTACGCCGCCGGCGAGGCACAGAGGATCTTTTCCGGCTACAAGGTCCACATCCTGTCGAACGGGCAGGTCATCAGCGACGTTTGATTTCAACCGCGGAGCATCCTTCATGGACACCGGGCTGACAACGATCTCGGAAGCGGCAATCGAAAAACACCGCGCAACCGCGCAGAGCTTCATCACCCGCATCGTCGTGCTGGAAGACCCGTCGCGCGAATCCGGCACCGCGCTCGCCGGCACCAACCGTCGCTTCGTCTCGACCGTCTCGGTCGGCTCCGTGCGCCGCACGCGCGAGGTCGAGCTCACGAAGACGGTCGCCGCGATCCATCCCGACGACCAGTTGATGACCATTGCCCAGCACACGCTTCTCTACCGCGCCCGCCGCGGCCTGGCGATCGCGCTCGCCATAGCGGGCGTCTTTGCCGAGGGTTCCGACCTCGAAAGCCTGCAGGCGAAGAATGCCCGCGCCCCGCTCGAAGGCGACGAAGCCGCAACCTTCAAGAAGCTTCTGTCGGCCTCGGCCTATGTTTCGGCCTTCAGCTTCGCCTCCTACCTCTTCCAGCTCATCGACAGCGACGGCGAGGCGCCGAACGACATCCCCGAACCCGACTTCCTGTTCGACACGCCGCAGGATGCGGTGAAGTCGATCGTAGCCGGCCTCGACCAGGCAATTGCCGGCTCCAGGGACGATGCCGATTTGGCAACGCGGGCGCGCGCCTTTGCCCGTGTCGCCATTGACGGGCTGCTCGCGCGAAAAGGCCGCTTCGACGGCATCGGTCCATTCGAGAACGCCCATATCCGCATCGATGTCGACGACTTCACGCTCGACGGCTTCGACGTGGCGCCCGGCAAGCGCTCGAAGCCGCTGGTGATGACCTTCAAGAAGCCGGAAGAGGTGGTCGGCAACCATATCGCCAAATTCCAGTCGGTCAGGCTGGCCAAGATGCTGATGGCCTACGACTTCGAGCGCGAGCTGAACCCCTTCGTCGAGCTCGGCGGGTTCCTGTTCACCTTCATCGGCGATGGCGCGCCGGGCACCGGCAAGACGACGCTGATCCAGATGATCGCCGGTCTCGTCAACGGCTATTGCCAAGTCGCCGGCTATCCCTTCGCCTACGAGAATTTCGGCGTCGACCAGATTTCGTCCTATCAGGGCAAGTCCGGCCAGAACTGCCGCCAATTCGTCAACAACGTGCTCAATCCGCGCGTCATCGGCTTCGGCACCATCGACGACATCGACCAGGTGGCGGCGCGCCGTTCCGACGACCGCGCGTCGGCAGGCCAGCAGGAGATCACCGGCGTGCTGATGGACGCCTTCGCGGGCGCCTCAACGGTGGTGCGCGGCAACTGTTCCTTCGGCATGTTCTCCAACTATCCGGAAAACGTCGACGATGCGCTGCGCCAGCGCGCCGGCGCACGCTGGCTGGTGGACGGGCCGCAGACCCGCGACGACTACATCGACATCTTCGTGCTGCTTGCCGGCAAGAACCACAAGATCCCGCTCGGGGACCACAAGCTCTACGCGGCGCAGGAGATCCAGCGCGCCGTGGCGGAAGCCTATGAGGAGCACGAGAAGCCGCAGGAAGACGGATTGATGAAGGTCTATGAGCGCTACATGAAGGAGAACGGCGCCCCGAAGACGCTGGCCGATATCGGCACCTATCTGCACATGATCAAGGATGCCGAGCCGCGCTTCACCGGGCGCGCCATCAAGAACGTCACCGACGCCATCAAGATGCGCGCCATGGATATCGAGCTGCCGGACGACTGGTTCGAGAAGCCGGAAGCCTTCATGCACAAGAGCTACGACGACAAGAAGGCGATGATCGAGGAACTGCGCGGGCCGTTTTCGATGGACATGGTCATGCAGGAGATCAACCGCTACGCCGATTCCGAATTCCGCTATTCCGACAAGTCCGACGACGCGGCGGTGGAGAAGCTCCTGCGCGACGCGCGCCTGCGCGAACGCGCGGCGCGCGAGATGGAGGAGTTGAAGAAGAAGGACCTGTGGAATGCGTGATTTGCGCCAACGCCCCCTTCTCCCCTTGTGGGAGAAGGTGTCGCCGAAGGCGACGGATGAGGGGTGTTCCAGCTTGGCAAGGACGACGATCCTTCCAACACCCCTCATCCGTCTCGGCGCTGCGCGCCGATCCACCTTCTCCCACAAGGGGAGAAGGGGAGTCCGCGCCCCTCATCCGCCCTTCGGGCACCTTCTCCCCGTGAACGGGGAGAAGGCATAGATGGCCCGCGCCGCCAAAAAGCCCGACCTCCTGCGCGACAACGAGCTGATCTATGGCAGGCTGCTCGCTATCGACGAGCCGCACCTCATCCAGCGCTACAACAAGGCGCTTGCCGCCTTCGGCCTTGAGCCGACCAAGCTGAAAAGCTTCCAGATCGACCGCACCGGCTTCTCGCCCGAGGTCGCTGAGGAGTGCGGCGACTACGACTATCTCGATCCCAATGAGGTCAACCGCCGCTTCATCATCCTGACGCCGTCGCAGATCGACCTGCCGGTGGTGCACACCGCCTTCTCCAACACCTCGCAGTTGATGTTCGAGTTCATGTCGAAGAACCAGCGCGCCATCGACGCGCTGACCATCAAGGATGTCATCTACGGCGAGATCGAGGACTCTGTTCCCAAGGTCAACGACATCGAGGATCTTCTGTCGATCAACCAGGTCGAATTCAAGGTGCTGTCGGCCGAGGATGTGCTGGGCAAGGCGGCCGAGCTCGGCAAGCTGGTCGACCGGTTGAAGCAGGAGCCCGACGCCTGGCGCGACGACGCCATGCTTGAACGCATGGTCGATCTCGCCAAGGTCTGCGGTGACATCCGCGAGAACGCGCTGGTGCCCGACCAGGTGATCTTCCGCCACAACGCCTATTGGACCAGCCATTTCGGCGGGCTCTACGTGTTCGTCGATCCCGATATGACGACGGTGATCAGCGATCCGTCCGCTCCCGGCTTCCGCCGCTCGCGGCCCTGGCAGGTGAGCTATCTGTCGATCAACGACGCCGACAAGGTGTTCCGCTTCCTCGCCGCCACCGGCCGCCTGGACCTGCCGCGCGCCTCCTGGATCGAGGCCTCCGGCTATCTCGAGCATCGCGCCGAGATGGTGGTGCGGGCGCTGATCCGCGACGCCGAGCCCAACCGCAACCTGACCGACGTGGACAAGGTCTGGCTGCAGACCTGGATCCAGCGCCATGCCGACCTGATTGCCAGCGACGGCAACTTCCCCTTCCTCAACGCCGCCAAGCGTGAGATCGCCCAGTTCGGTCACCTGAAGCTGGATGACGTGCCGCCGCGCCTGCGCTTCCTGGCAGTACGCGCCAAGCCCGATCATCCCGATGCCTGGCTCACCAACCAGTTGATCTCGGATTTCGTGCCGCAGGACTTCGTTTCGCGCTACGTCTTCAACAAACCGGGCTTCTACAAGGACTTCGACGGCTTCAGCGACGCCTGGCGATCGCATGTTGTGGACGTTCTGAAAACCACATATTTGAAGGACAAGGCGGCGTTCCGCGCGCGCCTTTACGGCTTGACTGACTGAGGGGGTGACGAGAGCCATGCTTGATCCGATCGTGAATTTCTTCACCCGAATTTTCCAATGGATTGGCCGCGGCATCGGCTTTGTCATCGGCATCGTCCTGTGGCCGTTCATGTGGGCAGGCCGCTGGTACGGGCAGCGCGGCTGGATCCTCAAGGCCGTGGTCGGCCTGGCCTTGCTGGTGCTGATCGGCCTCTATGCCAACTTCTTCTACGCCACCCAATGGTGGAACAATTTCGAGCCGAACTATCCCGACAAATACACCTTCGAGACGCGTAACGTGTCGGCTGGCGAGCAGGTGTCGGCTGGCGCCGGCACCGACACCGCCAAGACTTGCGGCAACTCGGCGATCGCCCAGGTGGCTGCCGATCTGACCGACTTCAACGTCAATCAGAATGCCTGGATCTCGTCCATGATCCTCTACAAGCTCGGCTTGTTCGGCATCGACTGGGACCACACGCCATGGATGGACAACAAGGCTTCCTTCCAGCGCGGCATCAACCAGGCAGTGCGGCGCACGGCGACCGAGCTCGCCGACAATCTGGGTCGCGTGCGCACCACCTCGCAGATCGACGCCGACCTGCAGGACGCGCGCGGCAATCTGCAGTTCGATGAAGAGACTTGGTATTTCGGCCTGAATCCGTTCGGCCCGAAGACCCCGACGCCGAGCTACTATCGCGACGCGGTGCGCAAGCTGCGCTCCTTCAACGCCCGCCTTGCCAGTTGTCAGGCGACGTTCGATGCCCGCGCCGACAATCTGAAGCAATATATCGACCGTATCTCGTCGGACATCGGCTCGACCTCTGCAATCCTCAAGGAGCGCGCCGAGAACCACAATGATGGTTGGTTCGACTTCCGCGCCGACGATCGCTTCTGGTTCGCCTATGGCCAGCTCTATGCCTATTACGGCCTGATGAAGGGAGCGCAGGCCGACTTCGACGACGTGATCAAGGAAAAGCACCTGCAGAACCTCTGGGACACGATGGACGCCCAGTTCGTCTCGGCGCTGCGCATCCAGCCCTTCATCATCGCCAACGGCCGCGAGGACGGCTGGCTGCTGCCGACGCACCTGACAACCATGGGCTTCTATATCCTGCGCGTACGCTCCAACATGGTCGAGATCAGCAACGTGCTGACCCAGTAACGCTGGACCAGACAGCCGGGCGGTGGCGGATTTGCGCCGTCGCCTCTGTCGCTTTTCGCGTATTGCGCGGCTGTTTTAAGACGGCGGAGCGCCGTCGGCTCTGGCTTCTATACGGCGCAACGACCGGGCGCGCCAAAGACCCTGGGAAGGCCCGACCGGGAACAGCAATTTATTTCTTCACAGGAAACATAGTTGCATGAAAGTTGACGCCACGGCAGCGACAGGGTTAGAACATGCCCTTGCGTCCAGGCGACGTTCCGAACATGCACGAATGATCGAACCCCTACCCTCCACCGCCCAATCCAGAGGAAAGCCGTCATGGCCGAAGTGAAGTCCGACATCGAGATCGCGCGCGCCGCCAACAAGAAACCGATCCAGGAGATCGGCGCCAAGATCGGCATCCCGAACGAGCATCTGCTGCCCTACGGCCACGACAAGGCGAAGGTCTCGGCCGAGTTCATCAAGTCGGTGAAGGGCAACAAGGA
>NZ_RZSL01000004.1:0-62874 GCF_003997355.1 Mesorhizobium sp. M1E.F.Ca.ET.041.01.1.1
CGGCGCCGACGGCCTTGCCGAATTCCTCGTTCAGCGGCGCACCGCCGACCAGCACGACATAGTCGTCGCGAATGCCCTTTTCCTTCATCGTGTCGATGACGACCTTCATGTAGGGCATGGTGGTGGTCAGCAGCGCCGACATGCCGACAATATCAGGTTTATGCTCTTCAATCGCCGCCATATACTTCTCGACCGCATTGTTGATGCCGAGGTCGATGACGTCGAAGCCGGCGCCTTCCATCATCATGCCGACGAGGTTCTTGCCAATGTCGTGGATGTCGCCCTTGACGGTGCCGATCACCATCTTGCCCTGCTTTGGCGCGCCGGTGGCGATAAGCAGCGGGCGCAGGATGAACATGCCGGCCTTCATCGCATTGGCCGACAGCAGCACTTCCGGAACAAACAGGATACCGTCGCGAAAATCCTCGCCGACGATGCGCATGCCTTCGACCAGCGCCTCGGTGAGCACCTTGTAGGGCGCCCATCCGCGCTCCAGCAGGATGGCCGTGCCTTCCTCAATTTCTTCCTTCAGCCCGTCATAAAGGTCGTCGTGCATCTGCTGCACGAGTTCCTCGTCGGACAGCTCGGAAAGGATGATCTCTTCGTCAGCCATGTTGGTTCACCTGATGCTCAATTCAAAGGAGGTCGGCGCCCCATCTCGATGGGGCACCGATCAGGCTTCCGGTTCGAAGCCTTGGGAGTTGATTTTCAGGCTGCCAGCCACTATTCCCGCAGGTGAATCTGGGAACCGGAAGACTGGCCTGTGCGGCGCCGGATTGCGGGAATATCAGTGTCCATCATCGCGTCACCCTCAGCGGAATGACCCGCATCCCGCGTCAAACATCAGTGGCCCGGCCGTCCAATAGGGGCGGACCCTAGCTTAATCTCGCGCTGATGATAGGCGCCGGCAATTGTCCTGAGAATGCGCAAAAGCTTTCGCTTGTCTTAAATCCAGTTTATATCCAGAGGCGGATAGGGTGAGGGGCAATTCAGGTCACGGGCGGAGTTCTTCAGACTGGACGAGAAACCAGTCAACCAAAATCTTGCATCTCTTGTTCTTGCTGGCATCCTCGCTGGCCAACAGAAAGAAGGCCCTGTCGGTCTGGATTTGGGTTGGCAATGGCTTGACCAGGAGGCGGTTGTCGAGCAACTGCTGGGCGGTAAGGGACCACCCCAATGCTATTCCTTCACCAGCCAGAGCCGCTTGAAGCGTTAGCTGGTAGTCATTGAACACGATATTGGGCTTGATGTCGCTGGCATCGCCGCCTGCCAACTCGACCCATTCGGGCCAATCCAGGCGCTTGCGAAAAGCATCGGACGAATGAATCAGTTGATGGTGGATCAGATCTTCGACGGCTTGGGGAGCGGGGTGCGACAGAAGATATGCCGGTGAGCAGACGGGAAAGATGATCTCGTCGCAAACGAACCAGCTGTTGGCCCTTTCAAAATTCCGGGGCCGCACCCAAACCGTCACGTCGATCTCATGATCTGGCTCGACATCGCGGTCGGTGGCGACCACCTTGATCCTGACGTCCGGATGCTCTTCCTGGAAATGATAGAGTTGAGGCGCGAGCCAATGTGCCGCCAGAGATGTCGAAGCTGCGAAAGTTATGTACTTCGTTCCGCGATCAGTGATGGTCTCAAGCCGCTGTTCCAGACGGCGGAAGCTGTTGCGCACCTCATCGTAGAGCTGCCTGCCGGGCTCGGTCAGCTGCACTCCCCGATTGTCTCGGACAAAGAGTGCCGTCCCGCAATGCTTTTCGAACATTTTGATCGAATGCGAGATACTTGGCTGCGTCACGTTGAGTTCGCTGGCCGCGTTCTTGAAACTCAGCGTTCGGGCCGCCGCTTCGAAGACGAAAAGCGAATGCGTCGATGGGACAAGATTGCGAAGCTTGGACATGAAGCAGGTCTATATCAGACCGCATATTTTCCGTCTACGAGACGAACGACACATCGTTTATTCGAAACAGGAACAAGCCAGAGCGAGCGGTGCACTACCCACCGGCCGCCTTCACCGAGCGAGTTGGCAGTGAACTCTTTGAATCAAACAAAGACAAGAGAGCGTATTGTCGTCCAAGCACCGCATCCGGAGCCAACAGTCTCAGGGTGGTACCGCACGTCGGGACCGGAGCTACCCTTAGTGCCGCAGCAAGGCGATGTCACATGCGATTGCCTGGTCATTGGCGGCGGCTGGATGGGGCTTCACGCGGCCCGCCGATTTGCCGAACTCAACCCCCAGTCTTCGGTAATCCTCGTCGACGCCGGACGTATCGGGGACAATGCATCGGGGCGGTGCATGGGCTTCGTCATCGATCTCGCGCACAATCCCCGAAAACGCGACTTCGTTGAAGACATTAGGGGAAACAAGGAAGAGCTGTACGTCAACCTTGAGGGCATCGCCTACATTCGAACCGCCGTCGAGGAGCATGGGGTAGACTGTGATTGGGACCCGCAGGGGAAATACCACAGCGCGGCCACGTCTCACGGCGTTGCCGATCTACACCGCTTTTCGGAGGCGCTCGATAAGCTTGGACAGAAGTACAGCTGGGTTGAAGCCCCTGAAATTCAGTCGATCACCGGCAGTAAGCACTACGTCAAAGCTTTGCATCACCCTGGCACGATTCTGGTCCAGCCTGCGAAGTATCTCAAGAACGCCGTAAACAGCCTCCCCGAGAACGTTACCATCCATGAAAACACCGCCATTGTGGCGGTCCAGTTCGGTGCGCCGAAGCACATCTGCGAGACGCCTGCTGGAACAATCAGGGCTTCGAAGGTCATCATCTGCGCATCGGGTTATCTGACGAGATTTGGCTTCTTCGAAAACCGAGCCATACCACTCTACACGTTCGCGAGCATGACCAGACAGCTCACTGAGAGCGAGCTTTCCAACGTGGGCAACAAGCGAACATATGGGCTTATTCCGGCCGATAGCTTTGGGACGACGGTGCGACGTACTATAGACAACCGTCTTTTCCTTAGAAACGTTTACTCGTATGCGACTAATTTCAAAACAACCAAACAAGATGTCCTTAGGGCGCGGACCCAGCAGCAGGTAGCATTTGACCGCCGATGGCCCGGGCTTTCGTCAATCGGCTTTGAGGCCAGCTGGGGTGGTCTGCTTACGCTCGCGCAAAATGGCGGCATGGTCTTCGGCGAGTTGGCGCACGACGTCTATGGTGCCGCCTTCTGTAATGGAACCGGCGTCGCTCGAGGGGCTGCCTTTGGCAAGGCTGTCGCCGAACTGGCCACGGGGCAATCTTCGGCTGTGATCGATATCCTGAAGACGCGGGCCGCTCCGAGCAGGACTTATCCGAGACTTGTCACATCAATGGGCGTCCGGTTCGTGACCGCTCTTCGTTTCAGGCAGGCAGGCGCGGAAGTCTAGCAATAAGAGGAACGGCAATGGCGGACCTGAAGGGCATCAATCTTGCAATGCAGACACCGTTCGAACCTACCGGTGCGATCGATTACGGCCTCTTCGAAGAGTTGATCGAAAAATACGTATCGGCGGGAGTTCACGGCTTGGTTCTTGGGGCAGGTACAGGCCAGCACCCTTACCTGACCGAGTCCGAATGCAATCGGCTCTACGAGCTCGGGGCGAAGCGCATCGCAGGACGCTGCAACGTTGTCTGCCAGACCTCGGCCCTGAATATGGACGAAGTCATACGGCGGTCACAGCAAGCTGAATCGGTCGGCGCGGACGCGCTGATGATTTTGCCGCCGTATCTCGAAGGTCCGTCAGACGAGGATGGAATTTTCAATTTCTACAGGGAAATCGACGCGGCGGTTGGCGTGGATATTGTGGGCTACAACATCCCGCAGGCTACCGGGATCGCGGTTTCGCCACGCCTTTTTGATCGACTGAGCGGTCTCAAGCATTTCAATTACATCAAAGATAGTGCCGGCGACTTCACCGTGCATCAGGAGTATCTGCAGACGGGAGGCAAGGTGCTAAATGGTTGCGATACAACAACCCTCTATGCGCTGATGGCAGGCGCGCGCGGTGTTATCTGGGGCGCAGCAAACTACATGCCTCTTGAGGCTGTCGAATTGTACAACCTTGTGGCAGCGAAGGATTTGGAGAGGGCTCTGGCACTTTGGCAGCGGATGCTGCCCTCGTTGCTTTTTATCTGGCGGGCACCATATACGCCTTCTGTTCTGAGAGCCGCGCAACTGCGCGGCCTCGGAACCGGGAATGTCCGCAAGCCATTGGCAAAACTCTCGGCGGACCAGGACATGGCGCTTCGCGCCGCACTTGCCCCGCTGTTTGAGGTCGCCTCCTAGCCGTCAGGATATCCAGGGGAGTCCCTATGCGAATTGTCCTGGTTGGTTCGACTGGGATTGTCGGGTCGGCCGTAGCGGCCGAACTTGGCAAGCGGCACAACATTATAGGAGTCGGGCGAACTAGCGGCTTATTCAACGTCGACATCGCCGAGCCGAACTCTATCGACCAATTATTCGACAAGATCGGTGCATTTGACGCGTTGATCTGCACAGCAGGGGCCGTGCACTACGCCCCGCTGAACCAATTCACGAATGAACAGTTCGAAATCGGGCTGCGCAGTAAGTTGATGGGGCAGGTCAATCTCGTAGCGAAGGGTCTCAAGCGTATCCGCGACCACGGATCATTTACCTTGACCTCGGGTCTAACCAACGAAGATCCCATCCGGCAGGGAAGCTCGTCCGCCCTGGTCAATGGCGCGTTAGACGGTTTTGTACGCAGCGCGGCAATCGAGCTTGGGCGGGGGCTGCGGATCAATCTGGTCAGTCCGACTCTCGTACAGGAGTCGGTTCAGCTCTACGGCGACTTCTTTCCTGGCACCGCGGCGGTGCCGGCGAGCGAGGTGGCGCTCGGCTACGTCAAGAGCGCAGAGGGCAGTCAAACGGGTCGAGTTTATCGCATGGGTTGGGTCAGAGACGCCTAATCTGACCAACAATGAACGTCGCGCTAACGGAGGACAAGCATGCCCAGGCAACTCTGCATCGGAGGTAGGTGGGAACTCGGTGGTAGAGCGGCCCAATTTCGATGTGACAAACCCTGCGCATCGTTCTGCGGAGGGGGCATCAACTTGTGGATGTCGCTCCATGAATAGGCAGCGGGTGGTCGGCTTAGAAAATGCCCATCAAGGCGCACTATCGTCGTTGCAGGCGACAGGTGAATGTGACGCAGGGCGCCACTTCACCCCCGTGCCAGAAGGCCATATCCGCATCAGCCTCTGCCAGCCCGAACCTATGCTGCAAGAAGCAGCGCTCCGGCTGCGCCGTTTCGCTTCCAGCTACCGCCGCGAGGCCGCATGACCGCCAAAGCCATTCCCGCCAAAGCAAGAGCGGTCATCATCGGTGGCGGCGTTTCCGGCTGCTCCGTCGCCTATCACCTGGCCAAACTCGGCTGGACCGACATCGTGCTTCTGGAGCGCAAGCAGCTGACGTCAGGCACGACATGGCATGCCGCCGGCCTGATCGGCCAGTTGCGCGGCTCGCAGAACATGACCCGGCTGGCGAAATATTCCGCCGACCTCTACGTCAAGCTGGAAGCCGAGACCGAGGTCGGCACCGGCATGCGCCAGGTCGGTTCGATCACCGTGGCGCTGACCGAGGAGCGCAAGCACGAGATCTACAGGCAAGCATCGCTGGCGCGTGCCTTCGATGTCGATGTCCGCGAGATTTCTCCCAATGAAGTCAAGCAGATGTATCCGCATCTGAATGTCTCGGACGTCGTCGGCGCCGTGCATCTGCCGCTCGACGGCCAGTGCGACCCCGCAAACATCGCCATGGCGCTGGCCAAGGGCGCGCGCCAGCGCGGCGCCACCATCGTCGAGAACGTAAAGGTCACCAAGGTCCATACCAGGGCCGGCCGCGTCACCGGCGTGTCCTGGGCGCAAGGCGAAGAGCAAGGCACGATCGAGGCCGACATCGTCGTCAATTGCGCCGGCATGTGGGCGCGCGAACTGGGAGCGCAGAACGGCGTCACCATCCCGCTACACGCCTGCGAGCATTTTTATCTCGTCACCGAGCCGATCCCCGGCCTCACCCGTCTGCCGGTGCTGCGGGTGCCGGACGAGTGCGCCTACTACAAGGAAGACGCCGGCAAGATGATGCTGGGCGCCTTCGAGCCGGTGGCCAAGCCGTGGGGCATGGACGGCATAAGCGAGGATTTCTGCTTCGACCAACTGCCTGAGGACATGGAGCATTTCGAGCCGATCCTCGAAATGGGCGTCAACCGCATGCCGATGCTGGCGACCGCCGGCATCCACACCTTCTTCAACGGTCCGGAGAGTTTTACGCCCGATGACCGCTACTATCTCGGTGAGGCGCCGGAGCTGTCCGGCTACTGGATGGCGACCGGCTACAATTCGATCGGCATCGTCTCCTCCGGCGGCGCCGGCATGGCGCTGGCGCAGTGGATCAATGACGGCGAAGCGCCCTTCGACCTGTGGGAGGTCGACATCCGCCGCGCCCAGCCATTCCAGAAGAACCGACGCTATCTCAAGGAGCGCGTCTCCGAGACGCTCGGCCTGCTCTATGCCGACCATTTCCCCTATCGGCAGATGGCGACCTCGAGGAATGTCCGCCGCTCGCCCCTGCATGAGCATCTGAAGGCGCGCGGCGCGGTGTTCGGCGAAGTCGCCGGCTGGGAGCGCGCCAACTGGTTCGCACGCGAGGGCCAGGAGCGCGAATACCGCTATTCCTGGAAGCGGCAGAACTGGTTCGACAACCAGCGCGAGGAACACCTCGCGGTCCGAAACAAGGTCGGCCTGTTCGACATGACCTCGTTCGGCAAGATCCGTGTCGAAGGCCGCGACGCCTGTGCCTTCCTCCAGAAGCTCTGCGCCAACGACATGGACGTCGCGCCGGGCAAGATCGTCTACACCCAGATGCTCAACCAACGCGGCGGCATCGAGAGCGACCTGACGGTCTCGCGCCTGTCGGAGACGGCGTTCTTCCTCGTCGTCCCAGGCGCCACGCTGCAGCGTGACCTCGCCTGGCTGCGCCGCCATGTCGGCGGGCAGTTCGTTGTCGTCACCGACGTAACGGCGGCCGAAAGCGTGCTCTGTCTCATGGGTCCGGATGCGCGAAAGCTGATCCAGAAGGTCAGCCCGAACGATTTCTCCAATGAGAAAAATCCGTTCGGCACATTCCAGGAGATCGAGATCGGCATGGGCCTGGCCCGCGCCCACCGCGTCACCTATGTCGGCGAGCTCGGCTGGGAACTCTATGTCTCGACCGACCAGGCAGCACACGTTTTCGAAGCGATCGACGAGGCCGGTGCCGATGTCGGCCTGAAACTCTGCGGCCTGCACACGCTGGATTCCTGCCGCATCGAAAAGGCTTTCCGGCATTTCGGCCACGACATCACCGACGAGGACAATGTGCTGGAGGCCGGCCTCGGCTTCGCGGTGAAGACCGCCAAGGGCGACTTCATCGGCCGCGATGCCGTGCTGCGCAAAAAGGAAGCCGGCCTGTCACGCCGGCTCGTCCAGTTCCGGCTTAAGGATCCAGAGCCCCTGCTCTTCCATAACGAGGCGATCCTGCGCGACGGCAAGATCGTCGGTCCGATCACATCAGGCAATTACGGCCATCACCTCGGCGGCGCGGTAGGGCTGGGTTATGTGCCATGCCGGGGCGAGAGCGAGGCCGATGTGCTGGCTTCATCCTACGAGATCGAAATCGCCGGCGAACGCTTCGCGGCGGAAGCATCGTTGAAGCCGATGTACGATCCGAAGGCTGAAAAAGTGCGGGCCTGAGTTACAAACACCTATAGGAATGAGTGGATAGCTGCGCAACGCGTCTTCGCAAGGGATGCAGCTTCGATACGTAACGCGAGCAATTATACGTCAAGCGTCTAGGTGTCCGTATCCCCAATGCCGTCTCTTGTTGGGAGACCTTGAAAGTAGTGATGCTGGCCAAGGCCCGAGAGATATCAGCCCTAACCGCGGTGGAGCGGCTCAAGGCCTTGTAGGCAGACGTCCTCAGTACCGGTCCCTACGATCGACCACAGCCGTGGGTGGGTGGCAAGTCTTCAATAGGACCAATTTAAATGTGTCAGATCGGCGGTGGTAAAATGGGCGTGCGGATTTAAAGCCCGTTGCGTCCACCGCGCGTGGATCGCCCGGGCGGAACGTAAGTCATCGCCGCGAAAGGGCGACGGCGGGGTCCTTCACGAAAGTAGTTTCAGACTGTTCAGCATGCAGGGCGCCGGGGCACTGCGCGAGCACTTCTACTAAGCACGGGACAAGGTCGGTTCGCTCATTTCTTGCCTTCGTCGCTGTGAGCAGAGAGCGCAGCTGTGTCCATATCGATTGATCTTCCAGAGCTTGTTGGGCGGATTGAGGGGGCAGAGCTGCCCCCGTACTGGCAAATTTTTCCCGATTTCAAACCACTCACGGCCTTGGGGCTCGATATCACGCCTTGAATTCCTGAAAACAGGGCGCGCCGGGTGACGACGCCCGCCGGCTCGCTGCCGTCATAGACTGCGATCAGATCGCCGCCATCCGCAGCGGTGCTGATCACAGCGGAGAGCTTGTCAGTGGTTTGCACGCGGGGGAGCGCTTGGAATTTCTTTTCAGAAAGCGTCGCTATGCTGTCCCGCGGCTGCATGATCTTCCTGGCAGTGACGAGATTGAGCAGCGAAATGCCTGAGACGAAATCAGCGACATAGCGGTCCTTGGGCGCGGTTACGATGTCTTCCGGCGTTCCCACTTGAACGAACTTACCATCCTTCATGATCGCAATACGATCGCCCAGGCGAATGGCTTCGTCGAGGTCGTGTGTGATAAACACCGTTGTTTTCTGGACGACCTTCGCGAGGTCTAGGAACTGCTGTTGGAGTTGGCGGCGGATCAACGGGTCGAGCGCTGAGAACGGCTCGTCCAGTAACAGGATCTGCGGGTCTGCCGCCATGGCACGGGCAAGCCCCACCCGCTGCTTCATCCCGCCCGAGAGCTCGTCCGGGTAACGCTCGCCCCAACCGCTCAAGTCAACGAGCTTGAGGTTTTCTTCCGCCACGCGGCGGCACTCCTTGCGTGATTTGCCTCGGAGTTCGAGACTGAGGGAAACATTGTCGTAGACGGTGCGGTGCGGCAGCAGCGCCATGTGCTGGAAGACCATGCCGACCGTCTCTGAGCGAAGGGTCCGGAGTTCAGACGGCGAAAGTTTGTTGATGGCATTTCCGCCGATCCGAACCTCGCCTGCGGTTGGTTCGATCAGCCGATTGAGATGGCGGACAAGCGTCGATTTCCCTGAGCCGGACAGCCCCATGATGCAAAAGATCTCGCCGGGCTCGACCGAGAAGGACACATCGGCCACACCCAGAACGCAATCGAATTCTTCAAGGACTTGCCTCTTGCTGAACCCGCGATCGCGGGCCGCCGCGAGGGCTTTCCCTTTGCGCGTCCCGAAAATTTTCCACAAGCCGGAACAGACGATGGCGGGTATAGTCATGTGCGGAACTCTCGATAGTGTGTTGTGCCTATCTTCAGACCGTAATCGGCCGGCGGATGCCGCCGGCCGATTTAAACCTCAGAGCCTCACTTGGCGGCCTTGGCTTCAGCGATCCACTTTTCCCAATCAGCGTGGTGAGCGGCGATCCAGTCGGTTGCGTGTTTCATGATCTGCTCGTTGCTCTTTTCACCATTGGCAACCTTTTGATTTTCCGCGTTGACGTCCGCAATCGGGATCTGCACGAGCTCAAAGAATTTCTTGGCTTTCGGGTTGGCTTTCAGCCAAGTCGTATTGGCGATGATCTTCTGGTCGTTCACGGCGAAGCCAAGATTCCCGAGGCCTTCAACAACTGTGTTGCCGGTCTCCGCGTCAGGAAGAGAGGTGTTCTTGACGTTGAGCCAGACAACCTCCTTGCCTGGGCGGAGAATGGCAGATACCCACAGCGGCGTCCAAGTGTAGTACAGTGTCGGCTTGCCAGCCTTGATGCGTTCGATCGCGTCAGGAATGATGGCGAAATAGCCGCCTTGCTTTTCCTCGACGGTATCACGCAGGCCATAGGCGTCGAGCTGATGCTCGATCACGCGTTCGCAGCCCCACCCCGGTTCGCAACCGTAGAGGTCTGCCTTTCCATTCCCGTCGATGTCGAAAAGCTTGGCCTTCTCGGGATCCTTGAGGTCCTCAAGATACTTGATGCCAGTGGCGTCGGCCGTTTTCTTATCGATCAGATAGCCCTGCAGGCTGTTCTTGATTAGGGTGCCGACGCTCATCAGCTTTTCATCGCCGCCTGATGCTTTCCAGAAAGTGTCGTGAAGCGGAACCCAGTGCACCGCATAAAAGGTGAGATCGCCGTTAGCTACAGCGGTATGCGCCAGCTGAACTTGAACCTGGGTCAGGTCAGCTATGTTATAGCCGAGCTCCTTGAGACCCTCATCCACGACAAATGTCTGGAACAGCTCTTCTGTCGCTCCGCTCCAGGCCGGCATGACCTGATCTGCCATTGCCGGCACCGCATAGCCAGCCATCACGGCCATGGCCAGCGCCACACATTTTATCTTCATCGTTTCCTCCCTGTGTGAGCAAATTGCTCAGCTTCTGTGACTAGTTGTTAAGGTGACGGCCCTGAAAAGTCCCACCGGACCTTGATGCCAGAGCTCGCCCGGCCTTCGCTTCTGTGTCGACAGCGAATGCGTGAAGCGATCCAGCACGATGGCCAGCGCGACGATGCCCAGGCCCCCGACTGTCGCCAAACCCACATCAAGACGGCCTATGCCGCGCAGCACCGTCTGGCCCAGTCCACCAACAGCGATCATCGAACCGATGACCACCATCGATAGCGACATCATCAGCGTCTGGTTGATGCCGGCCATGACGGTGGGTAGCGCAAGCGGCAGCTGAGCCTTCCACAGAAGCTGACGCTCCGTAGCGCCGAAGGCGCGCATGGCTTCGATCACCTCTTCCGGTACCTGCCGTATGCCGAGGTTCGTAAGGCGGATCAGCGGCGCAACCGCAAAAATTACCGTAACGATCACGCCCGGCACGTTGCCGATACCGAAGAGCATCACAATGGGAACCAGGTAGACGAACGCTGGAATGGTCTGCATCCCGTCAAGGATCGGACGCATCACCACAAATACTCGCTCGCTCCGCGCCGCCCAGATACCGAGCGGAATGCCAAGCATCACCGCTACGACGAGCGAAGTCAGCACAATTGAAAGCGTCGTCATGGCGTCCTGCCAGACGCCGATGAGACCCATAAAGATGAGAGCGCCGACGATAACCCCGGCGACCTTCCGTCCGCCGAACTGCCAAGCCGCCAGGCCCGCAACGATGATCATCACGACCGGAGGAACCGAATGGAGCGCTATGCCGAACCACTGCAGTAGAAGGTCGAAGGGCGCCTTGACCGATTGAAAGAACGGCCTGTAGTGATCAACAACCCAGCGCAGCCCGATAGTCATCCAATCAGCGAGAGGGATTACCCCGCACTCAAAAGGATCTAGTATTCCGCACTTACCCATGTTGCTGTTCTCCAGAAGCTTTCTCGCTCGAAAACTTGCTACGCCACCAGGGTCCAGGGGAATATCGCGGCGTCGCGCTAAAGTTAGTTGTGTGCAATAGGTGCTCCGGATTCCGCAAGGCCCTACGGCAGGTAGAGCTACTCTTCTATTCCTGAGCAGGTCGCACCGTTACCGACAGATGCGCAGTTCTCCCTGCTTCATGGTGCCATCGTCCAGACTTCACCGTCCTGTTCACCCGACGACGTCCATCTGGACACCACGCTCCGGACCAGGCCTGCCCTCCAGTCGGCGTGCTCGACTGGAGCCTTCAGGCGGCGAGCCAGACGTTCTGCAGATCCATTTGAAACGTCGGGTGAATTACGTAGTTCTGGACCTTTTTGTTCATGTGACCGAAGAGGCTTTGCCAGAACGGCTGGATGATCACTCCGGAGTCCTGCAACACGTCCTCGATGTTCTTCATAAACTCTTTGCGCTCGGCAGCGTCACTCACGGAGAAGGCCTTCTTGAGCTTGGCGTCAAACTCGGGGTTTGAATAAGCGGTCTCATTCCAGGCTTCGCCAGTGCGATAGGCCAATGCAAGAACCTGAACGCCGAGGGGGCGCATGTACCAGACGGTCAGCGAATATGGGTACTTTGACCAGTCATTCCAGAATGTCGAACCCGGAAGCACAGTACGTTTGACCTTGAAACCGGCCTCGCGCAGCTGGGCCGCGATGGCGTCCCCGGTGTTTTTCTGCCAATCCTCGTCGATCGAGATCAACTCATGCTCGAAGTCTGTATGTCCGGATTGAGCAATGAGTTTCCTCGCGCCCTCTACGTTCCGGCTCTTTTTGGGCAGAGCATAATATTCCGGATGAATTGGGCTGACGTGATGGTTTTCGCCGACCGTTCCCCGCCCTGCATAGCCGAGTTGAAGGACAGCGTTGTTATCGACCGCCATCTGCAGCGCGTTTCGGACCTTCTTGTCGTCATATGGTTTGTGGGCGGTGTTGGTGCGGCACACGAGCGTCGTTGCCGTTGCGACTTCCGATTTTACCAGGTCCATCTTGTCCAGAATGTCGATGAAGTCAGCCGGAGTCTCCAGATTGAGATCGACCTCCCCGGACTCGAAAGCAGCCACCGTCGCCTGGAAGTCGGTCCCATAATCGACGAACTGCACGCCATCGAGCAACGCCTCGCCGCCCCACCACTTGCCATCCTGCCGGCGTTTGACTTCAGCCTTGCTGCCGACCAAGTAGGATACCAGTTCAAATGGACCCGTCCCAATCGGCTTCGTGACTGGGTCGGCGCCGCCGGCATCGAAACTGGGGTGGACGATCAGCCCGGGATAGTCGGTGAAATTCGCGATTATGGCGATGTCGGGGTCGCTTAGCTCGAGTTTGACGGTATAATCATCGACCTTGACGATCGCTCCATCTCTCGCCTTGCCGTTCTTGGCATCGATAAGCCCCCCGACACGAGCGGCCATCGAGTTGCCCGAGACGCCCTTCTCGCACCACCGGGTTATGTTGAAGATTACGTCATCGGCGTCGAATGTATCGCCGTTGTTCCAGGTGACGCTCTTCCGGACGTGGAAGACATACTCCGTCGCGTCCTCATTGATCTCCCAGCTTTCCAGCAGAACAGGTTCGAACGTGAACTCATGTGTGTAACGGACGAGCGGCTCCAGCCAGCAACGAGAGATGTTGGCAAGTTCCACCCAGTCATAGGTACGCGGGTCTTTCTGCGCCTTGACGGGCATTGAGACGCGCAGAATTCCGCCCTTCTTCTGTTCAGCGGCGCGCACCGATTGGGGAAATGCCACGCCGATCAGGCTATAGGCCATCGCACCCGAGGCGCCGAATGTACTTGCAAGCGCAAGGAACTCACGCCGGTCCATCGTGCCTGCTTTGACCTCGCTCGCCATCTTATCGATGGAAGCTGGAACGCGATCCCCATTGCTTCTGAAAAACGCCATGTTTCTTCTCCCTAATTTTATTGTTCCCGGTCCATTTATTCATGGGCGCCTGGCTGGACTTAGGCGAGGCTCGGGGAAATATCCTCCTGGCGTTTCGCCACAAACGCATCGAGTTCCTCGCGGACGGCAGGGTCCATCGGCGGCTGCTCGTAGCTCGCGATGATTGCTGTCGCCTTCTCCCTGCAGCGCTGTGCCATGTCCTTGGAACCTTTGACCTTCCACTGCTCGTAGCTTAGGTAGTCGAGGATCTCCGGCGCGATGAACGCGTCCTTGAAGCGCTTGAGCGTGAAGGAATCTCCGAGATAGTGGCCGCCGGGTCCGATGCGGCGGACGGCTTCGAGCGCATCCTCGAAATATTCGAATGATATGCCCCGCGCGTATTTCTCGATGAGCAGGTTCTGTTCAGCATCGGCGATGAACTTCGCCATGCAGCACACCAGACCGGCTTCATCCCAGCCGCCGGCATGCATCATAAGGTTGGAGCAGGCGCTGGCGCCGGACATGTAGGCGATGGCTGATTCATAACCGGACTGGGCATCGAAGGTTTTGGCGGAGGATTGAGACGCAGTGGTTCGCCACGGCACGTTATAGCGCCTTGCCAGTTGTCCGATGACGGCGTTGATCAGAGTAACTTCCGGCATGCCGGACATGGGGGCGCCGCTGCGCATCGACACCGAGACGGAATATTGACCGTAGATCATCTTGGCGCCTGGCGCGGCAAGCTGAGTATAGGCCAGCGCGGCGAGCGCCTCCGCATTCAACTGGGCGATCGTGGCGGGGATGTCGGCGGGAGTGTTGGCGGCGCCGAGCACGAATGGAGACAGCAGCACGACCTGGTTCGCGTCGGCGAAGGCGCGAAGCCCTTCCAGCATGGTCGAATCCCAGACAAGCGGCGAGTTGCCCGACACGTGACCGATCATCACCGCGTTCTGATCCATGAATGCCTTGCCATGCACGATCTGGCCCATCGCGATCGAGTCGTCGGCACGTTGCTTTCCGGTCGTCAGACCGAAGAAAGGCATGTTGGTTTCCACCAGGCTCGAATGATTGATGTGCAGATGGCGCCATGGCACGGCGATGTCGGTCGGCTCGCAGGTGAACCCGCCCGCGATATGGAAACCGGGCAGCATCTGGGTCAGCCGGTTCATGTTCCGGAGATCCTCGATCGTGGATGCGCGCCGCACGCCCTGAAGATCGCGGATGTTTGGCGCACCCTGCATGACGCCGAAAGTCATTGTATCTGGCGCGATCTCGAAACGCTGTGACGGATCGCGAGACGTCATTTCAAAACGGGAAGGGGCCTTGGAGATGAGATCCATGACCATGTCGGCCTCGAGGCGAACGCGGTGTTCACGGACATCCGCCCCCGCCTCTTTCCACTGCCTGATCGCTGTCTCATCTCTGAATTCGATCCCGATCTCGCGTAGGATCGCCAGCGAAGCCTGATGAATGCGCTCAAGCTGTTCGGCGTTGACGGCCTCCACAGGTCGAATTCCGTACTTGATAGTCGAGACACGCGGCCTTCTTTCAGCCTCCCGTGCCGCAACCACCGAAGACCGGCCTCCGCGGCGTCGGTTTGCGGGAACGTCAGTGTCCATTCAGAGCCTCGCCCGCGATAGCGGAACGACCGGCGTCCCGCATTAAAACACTCGTGGCCCCGCCGTCTAAGAAGGCGTGCCGGATTTGTATCTTGCTGATGATAGGCGCGGGCAATAGCCTTGAGAATGCGCAAAAGGTTTCGCTAGTCTTAAACCCACTTTATGTCCAAGTCCCTCGGGCGAAAGCTTTTTGCGATCCCATCACACCACTAGAGCAGTTCGCGTTTTATCTGATTCGGGATTCCCAAGGATGAGCAAATCAGATTTGATGTTCTGACCGTTGGAGGTCGGGACTGACGAAGGCTTATTCGATGGATCTTCGGGAGCGAGCACTGGCCCGACTTGAAGAGGGCGAGACGAGCCGTGAGGTAGCTGCGGCTCTGAGGGTGGCGGTGTCGAGCGTGATCAAGTGGGCGGCGCGCAAGCGTCGCCTTGGCAGTGCGGCACCTGGCAAGATGGGCGGTCACCGGCCCTATCTGATCGATGGGAGCATCGTGCTTTCGTCCTGGGCTAGGTCGAGCGAGATGCCAACGTGACGCTTCATCAGTTGACGGCGGCACTGGCTGAACGTGGTCTCATCATCCACCCTGCGAGCGTCGGTCACTTCCTGCATCGCGAGGGCAAGAGTTTTAAAAAACCCATTCTGCCGGCCGAGCAGTTCAAGCCCAAGCTGATGCGCCGGCGAGCGCAATGGATGCGCTACCAGACCCGCATTGACCCTACGCGCTTGGTCTTCCTGGATGAACCATGGGTCAAGACAAACATGGCGCCATTGCGCGGCTGGGGTGTGCGCGGCAAGCGGCTGATGGCCCACGCACCATATGGCCATTGGAAGACCATGACCTTCATCGCCGCGCTACGCCATGATCGGGTTGGAGGCGCCTTGGGTCATTGACGGCCCTATCAATGCGCAGGCCCTCCGTGCCTATGTCGCAACCGAGCTCATCAAAGCCCTGAAGCCGGGGGACATCGTCATTCTCGACAATCTCGGTTCCCACAAAGGCCAAGCCGTCCGCGATATCGTCAGAGCTGCTGGGGCGCGGCTCTTCTTCCTGCCGCCCTACAGTCCAGATCTCAATCCAATCGAGAAGCTGTTTGCTAAGCTCAAGCACTGCATCCGACCGTGCCGCCAAACGATCACAACGCCATCGCCCACACCCCAGGTCAGCCCAAACGAATGCAACAACTACATGGAAAGCGCAGGCTATAAGTCAACCTAAATGCGAACTGCTCTAGGACTGCAGAACCTGTGGACGTCGTTCCGCTATTCCTCTCGTGCCGTTCGGACTAATGCTGCCCGGGCCGGCCGCGTACGGTCGTTAGGCTCCCCCTTTCCAGGCGCGTATGGGATGGACTTTCGCGATCCCTCGCTGCGGGCATCGTGTCAGCGCAAAAATTGAATGCTCCTACGAGCGGCTTTAAGCTTGTCATGAAGATGGTCTATGTCGGGCAGCAATCTTTCGCCTGTCAAAGCACTAGCGTCTGGAATAAAGAGCGGCTGATTGCAGTAGAGTTCTTCGAACAGGCCTGAGAATTGAACCATCTGACCAGGAAGTGGCATTCAAATCGCGATTGCGGCGTGGTTGCTTGCGCATTCCGTGCCCTCATTGGCAAATAGCCGTTTGGACGGACAATTGAAGGTGCGCCCATGCATCGGCACGATCGACCTCGGAGCGTTTCTATCACGACTCGCGGCTGTTTGAAGATGTCCTTGGGTAAATTATGAACAAGGGGAAAGGTTCTCGACATGACGTTGCCCGATCAGTTCAAGCGCACTGTAGTCATTGCGGTGGATTTACATGACTGCATCGAAGCGGATGGGGCATGGTCGATCTACAATCGAGAAGAGCTGCTGCGGAGTGCCAAGACAGCTCTCCGATGCATGCCGTGCAGCGGGGCTGCCTATTGTCTATACACAGAATTGGTATGATCCAAGAGGAGTAGACGCGCTACGTCACGAGGCTTTGAACGGCGGACGCCCATCACATAGCGTCGGGCAGGCTGCCGAGATTCATCGTGGACCTGAAACCGGAAGCTAGCCTTGTACGAAAGCAGCGTCCCAGCGCGTTCTACAACACGAATTTGGAGATTTTGCTGCGCCGATTGAATGCGGACCATCTTATAATGTTCGGAGCTTAAGCGAGGTTTGTTTGGAAACGACAGTGTGAGACGCGATTTCGCGCGACTACCGCATCAGGATTTTCAAGGATGCCTGCGGCACCGCGACTGAACTGATGCATATGACGCCATGCTTGACTTGGCCAACTGGCTTTACGCAGGCTCGGTGATCACCGCGGACAACCTAAAGAGGGCTCTGGAGGGTATGCCAACAAGGATTGGCGCTTCGATAGGCCCACTGCATTTGCTTACACACTGGAAAACGTTAAATCCTCTCTACAGCTCCCTTTGAGAGAGACGGCCTCTCAATTGGAAGCCTTTTAAGCAGGCCTATCGCGAAGCCAACCGCCGGCGCGTCAGCCGATCCGGGCAGTAAAAGTTGGGTGGACAGAACTGGGCGGTCAGTTCACGCCGCTGCTGCATAGGGAGGAACCCGGTTCGCGGCACTGCTACAGTTGCCTTTCAGGTTCTGTCATGTGCGGATCTTAACGCGTCACGTTGAGTTCGCTGGCCGCGTTCTCGTACTTCATGCGCGGCCACCGGTCCACGGCGAGAAGCGATTACCTCGGGTGAAGATTGTGAGGCTTGATATCAATCAGGTCTATACCCGACGCCATCCTTTCAGTCTACGAGACGCCCGGAATATGGTTTATTCGAAAAGAGTTATTCTGGGCTTGCGTGCCGCGACAATCTTGGTCGGCGATAGGTATCGAGTAGCCACATCGACAACGGGTTTGACCGGAGTAGATCAACTTGGAACACAAAATAGAGGCGTCGACGTCTAACATTATGCCTGCTCAATTCGCGAGAAGCTTGTATTACGACATGGCGCGTATCAGGCAGTTTGAGAACCGGGTCGTCACCCTAGTCGATGACAACGAGATCGCCGGCGTATGTCACGAGTACAGCGGGCAAGAGGCGGTTGCGGTTGGTATTTGCGGCGCACTCACGACTTCAGACATCGTCACAAGTACCCATCGAGGGCATGGCCACACACTGGCGAAGGGCGGCGACGTTGGCAGAATGTTTGCTGAGCTGCTCGCGCGAACGGGCGGATACAATAAGGGTCGCGGCGGATCCATGCACATTGCTGACGTCGGGATTGGAATATTTGGGGCGAATGGTATCGTCGGCGCTGGAGCCCCTATAGCCTGTGGTGCGGCTCACAAATTCAAAGCTGCTCGCGAAAACCGCGTTGCTGTTTCATTCTTCGGCGACGGAGCAATCAACCAAGGGGTCCTCCACGAGGCGATGAACCTCGCGGCGATTTGGGATCTTCCTGTCATTTTCGTCTGCGAGAACAATCAGTACGCGATCTCGACGCCTCTCAAAGAAGTCACGATCCTAGACCCTTACGTTCGCGCCCAATCCTACGGAATGCCTGGTGTGTGCGTCGATGGCATGGACGTCGAGGCCGTTTATCACGCTGCTCTCACTGCTACGGAACGCGCTCGGACCGGCAAAGGCCCAACGTTCATTGAGTGTCAAACCTATCGCTACTTTGGGCATTATACAGGCGAGCGTCACATGAAGATGAACTATCGATCTCAAGAGGAAGTCGATCGCTGGAAGTTGCGGGACCCTATCAAGATCTGGGCGGCGCGTATGATGGAAAGTGGCTTGTGCGCTCAAGAAGACATTGAAGCTATCGATGCCGAGGTCAACATTGAGATCGATCGGGGCGTCGAGTTCGCTAGGAGCAGCCCCCCGCCGAACCCGGCCGAGGCTCTCGATTGCATGTATGCCGTGCCGTATCCGAACACTCCGGCATGGGGAGTAGAGCCGTGAGACAGCTGAGATTTCTTCAGGCCATGAACGAAGCCTACCATCAGGCCATGGGGGCAGATGAGAGTGTCATGATTATCGGGGAGGACATTCGAGGTGGAATTCGCGGTGAGACGAAAGGCCTCCATGGCGCTTTCGGCGATCTCCGCGTACTCGACACACCCATTTCCGAGGCAGCGTTCACCGGCTTCGCTACGGGGGCGGCTTTGGCCGGTTTGCGCCCAATCGTTCAGTTTCAAGTTCCCTCACTGATTTACGTCGCATTCGACCAGCTAGTCAATCAAGCGGCGAAGATGCGATTGATGTTAGGAGGTCAAGCAAATCTTCCAATCACTTACACGCTTATGGTGTCTGGATCGCGGGGTGGAAACGCGGGCCAGCACTCAGACAATCCCTATCCGTACCTCCTACACGCTGGCTTCAAGGTTGTTTGCCCTTCGAATGCCTACGACGCCAAGGGCCTCATGATCCAGGCGATCCGCGAAGACGACCCCGTCGTTTTCATAGCATCAGCCATGTCGCTTCCGCAAAAGGGTCCGGTGCCGGAGGAAATCTATGCCGTCCCTTTCGGTTGCGGTGACGTTAAGCGTGAAGGATCCGATGTCACAGTCATTGCTATCGGGCATTTAGTGCCCGAGGCTCTAGCTGTCGCTGAGCGCCTCGCCCAGGAGAAAAACATCAGCGTCGAAGTGTGGGATCCTCGGTCTCTCTTGCCGCTTGACAGGGAAGGGCTGTTGAAGTCCGTCAAGAAAACTGGCCGCGTCGTAATCTACGACGACACGAACCGTACTTGTGGGTTCGCCGCCGAATTGAGCGCAATAATAGGGGAGCTGGCGTTTTCATCTCTCAAGGCCCCGATCAAGCGTGTCACGCGAGCTGACGTTCCTATGCCGTTCAATCTTGCGCTCGAAGCTGCTGTTCTGCCGAAGCCGCAGCAACTGGAAGACGCGATCTTAGCCGTAAGGAGCTATGCTCATGTTTGAAGTTCGTATCCCGAAGATGGGTGCATCGACGGTCGAGGTTGATCTTACGAAGTGGTATGTTTCGGTCGGCACCTCGGTCGTTCCGGGTCAGATTCTAGCCGAAGTGGAGTCGGAAAAAACTAACATTGAGATAGAGGCGGAGACCGCAGGCGTGGTTGCCGAAATCCTTGTTGATGAAGGGTCAGCGACGGAAGTCGGAATCGTCATCTGTCGCATCAACACCGGGCAGTAGAAAAGAATCACGGTTCGTTACTTATCTGACTAAACTTCAGAACCTCCGGCGATTTAAGTGCCACTCCTGGCTGCTTACGTCTGCATACCCATTGGTTAGTATTCGGAGTCAACTGCTCGTTGCTGTAGGACTACCATGACGCGGGACAAACGCTTCGAAGGCAAGACGGTTTTGATTACTGGTGGAGCTCGAGGTCAAGGTGCGGCGGAAGCCGTCCAAATCGCAACGGAGGGAGGGCGGGTTGTCATCGGCGACCTCCTAGACGAGCAGGGCGAACAACTTGCAGCGACTATTGGTGAAAAAGCGTCATACGTGCATCTCGACGTCACTAGCGAGCAAGACTGGCGAAGCCTGATCCGCTGTCTGGAGGGGGAGGGGACGGGACTTCATGGTCTGGTCAACAACGCGGCGATTTATGAACCCGTGCCAATGAGGGATTCGAGCGTCGCGCTCTTCGAAAAGCACTTCCGTGTGAATCAGTTGGGTTGCTTCCTCGGTATGCGGGAAGTCTCACCTCTGATCGAGGCATCCGGCGGTGGCGCAATAGTAAACATCTCGTCTGTCGCCGGGATGCGCGGAAGTCGAACTTGTATGGCCTACTCCGCGACGAAATGGGCCCTTCGAGGCATGACAAAATGCGCGGCCCTAGAGCTTGCGCCAGCAGGAATCCGCGTCAATTCTATCCACCCCGGGTGGGTGGAAACCGACATGCTGCTCGCCGAGGATCCGTCCGACAGAGAGCGCCAGTACGCGCTCATTCCGCTCAAGCGGGCCGGGACGGTCGACGAGGTGGCCGACCTCGTTCTCTTCCTGCTCTCGAACGAGAGCCGCTACATTACCGGGGCGGAGATCGCGATCGACGGAGGACTGTTGCTGTGAGCATTTGAGCCTTCTTAGCCCCAACATCCGTTCAGCTCGAAGATTTTTCCGCTTCGTACCCCAAGCAGAGCAGCCCGAACCCGCAAACCGCTAGCCCGCTAGATACCTCAAAAGCCACAGTAGAGCCGATGCCTATCAACGTCAGAATGCCGGCCTTCGTTTCCGATATGGGAGCAGCCACCATTGTAAAATGGATGTTCAACGAGGGGGACGACATAAAGGCCGGAGATGTTTTGGCTCAAGTATCAAGCGGTAGCGATACAGGAGAGATCAAGGCCGCTGCCGGCGGTACTCTGGAAAGGATTGTCGTTCCGGAAGGCGCTAACGGTCTAAAAGTCAGGGACCTGGTCGCCGTTCTTGCCATAAAGACTGAAGCTGGTTCGGTTGCCGCAGCCCCTGGACAACGGTCCGACGCGCCTGGAGGCCCTGCTCCTGCAGCGTCGTCTGGAAGCAAAGGTGCCAAGGACGACGCTGTTCTTAAGCTGTTTGAGGGCGGATCATATGAACGCATACCTAACGACGGGATGCGAAGGACGATTGCACGTCGTCTGCTGACCTCGAAGCAAACCATTCCGCATTTCTATGTCGCAGTGGATTGCGAGATCGATCAGCTTCTAGGACTGCGCTCCCGACTCAACGGTGCGGCGCCTAGGGCCGCGGACGGACTGCCGGTCTACAAGTTGTCCGTCAATGACATGGTGATAAGGGCCTTGGCGCTTGCGCTGCGTGACGTTCCGGACGCGAATGTCTCCTGGACCGAGGGCGCTATTCTTAAACACCAGCACGTCGACATAGGGGTAGCTGTCTCGATCGCAGGCGGTCTGATCACGCCGATCATACGCAAGGCTGAACAGAAAACACTTCAAGTCATTTCCGCCGAGATGAAGGACCTCGGCAAACGCGCGAGAGATCGCAAGCTAAAGCCTGAAGAATATGAAGGCGGCACGACATCGATCTCGAACATGGGCATGATGGGGGTCAAAGAGTTCGCTGCCGTGATCAATCCCCCCCACGCTACGATTCTGGCAGTCGGTGCGGGCAGACAGCATGTAGTCGTCAAGAGCGGTTCAATGGCCATCGCAACGGTGATGAGTGTTACCCTTTCCATCGACCATCGCTGTGTGGACGGCGTGCTCGGAGCAAAGTTGCTGCAGATATTTAAGAGCTATATTGAAAATCCTATGAGCATGGTCGCCTGAGCATGAGGTCCAAGTTTGGCAACTAGACGCTTGCGTTATGGCCGGCGAAGGTAGCGTATTCGCGATCTTGCGCATGAGCGGCTGGACATAAGCTGGGTTTACGGCCAGCGAATCCTTTTGCGCATTCTCAGGACAATTGCTGGCGCCTATCATTGCAAGCCAATTGGCCAGGCTGCCTATACGGGTTGTTTCTGCGGCAGAATGTTGATCCCTGTCGGACGGTGCTGGACAATGTCATTCCGTATCCGTGTCGCGGGGCCGTTTTAGTGATGATAGCCGGCAGAGTGGCACAGACCCGCAAAAGCAACAACGGGCGCCACCCGTATCGGGATCATGATCCCGGTCAATTTATTGGGGCGAGGCCAACATACAAACTTGGATCAAAGGCAGCATGGATTATCTGAAGAAATTCGACCTGTCCGGCAAGCGTGCAATTGTAACCGGAGGGGGGCGCGGTATCGGGCTTGAAATCGCTCACGCTCTCGGCCAAGCGGGCGCGTCAATTGTCATCGCGGACTTGGACGCGAATAGCGCTGCTGCCGCTGCGGCCAAACTCGCATCATGCGGTATCGCGGCAAGTCATCGCGGCATCGATGTGGCAAAGCCGGATGCGGTTACGGCGCTCGCCGACGAACTGAATGCCGAACAGCCGATCGACGTCCTTATTAACAATGCCGGTATAGCCCGGATAACCGAGGCCCTCGACACTTCCGACGCGGACTGGCTGGCAACGATGCGGGTCAATTCGGATGCTGCATTTTGGTGTGCGAGGGCCTTTGGCCGGCACATGATCGCCCGTCGCTGGGGCAACATCGTGAACATCGGATCCATGTGCGGCATGATAGTGACGCAGCCACAGAACAACACCGCCTATATTACCAGTAAGGGCGCCATTCACATGATGACGAAGTCGCTGGCCTGTGCCTGGGCAAAGCATAATGTGCGAGTAAATGCGGTAGCTCCAGGATATGTTACAACAGAGATGACAATTTCCCCGAGGAATGAAAGCTCATTTCAGTATGATCGATGGTTAGAGCAGACTCCGCTGGGAAGAATGGGCGAGTCCCATGAAGTTGCATCCGCGGTGCTGTTTCTTGCCAGCCCTGCATCAAGCTATTGCACGGGAGCCATCCTGTCCGTTGATGGCGGCTATACATGTATGTGAGCGACGGATAATTCATTGGAAGTGACTAACTGCCGCGTCAGTAAGATGTCACTTCAGAATCAATATAAGCGTATCGATTTGGGGGAGTGGAATGTTGGTGCAGGTGCGTCGGGTGCGGAGCCACCTAAGAGCTTAAAATCGTGGCGTGAAGGATAACTTGGACGTTCGGGTTTTAGAGAGAGATCTCGTTGGGGAAAACGGGCCATGGCCTGCTATTTGGCGCATTAACCGCCGCTGATCCGCCTGCATCCGCCGGCCGGTCGCGGTTGCGGGAAGAACATCCGCTGGCTGGCCGGAGTCAAATAAAGTCGTATAGCCGGACGATGCGTGACGATCCTGCGCAACCGCGGAATACGGATCTCCATTGCGAGATTTGTCGGGCTATCACTAAAGGCTGAGAGGTGCCCCAGATAGGCTGATGGGAAGTTGATGGCAAACTAGGCTCGGTGAGGCGACCGGTCTCACGCCACCATGACATCCCGCCGCTCGGGTGTTGGGCCGAGCCTTGACGCGCTCCATGCGAGAGCCAAGTTGACCTAAGTCTGCGCGAAACCTGTCACTCGGGACTAAGGCTAGCGAGCGCAACGTTTGATATGAATCGGCTTTATGCCAGTCGCGAGCTTTTCAGTCTGCGACTCTTCAGCCTCGTCGTCTATTCGAGGTGAGGACGAGGACGGCGCTCGCAACTTGGTCGCCGGTCCCCCTTCGACGAACACGGGTATCCCTGCCACCGCTTTTGTTCCAGCAGGTTACCCGCCGCCTTCTTGCTGAACCTCAAGGGCAGTTCGGCAAGCGCGAACGCATATGAGGATTGGACCATGGATGACATCCGCGTTGTTACCGACTTCCCCCGCAAAGTGCGCGAGATCGAGAATGTCTGGATCCCGATGCCGGACGGGGTAAAGCTCGCTGCCCGCCTCTGGTTGCCGGAGGACGCCGAGGCGGACCCGGTCCCCGCCATCCTCGAATACCTGCCCTATCGAAAGAGGGATGGGACTGTGGAGCGCGACCAACTCACCCATCCATACTTCGCCGGGCATGGCTATGCAGGTGTGCGCGTGGACATGCGCGGTTCGGGTGATAGCGAAGGGGTCTGCAGGGGCGAATATCTCAAACAAGAGCAGGACGACTGTCTTGCCGTGATCGAATGGTTGGCGAAGCAATTATGGTGCTCAGGCAGTGTCGGTATGATTGGCATCTCCTGGGGCGGGTTCAACAGCCTTCAGGTTGCTGCCCGCCGTCCGCCAGCCCTCAAGGCGATAATCTCGCTGTGTTCGACCGACGATCGATACCGGGATGAATGTCACTATTTCGGCGGCGCGCTTATGTGCGAAAATTTGATGTGGGGGGCAGCGGCTTGGGCGATTGCCATGACCCCGCCCGATCCAGCTCTTGTGGGAGAACGCTGGCGTGAGATTTGGGAAGAGCGGCTCAACGGCAACGGGATCTGGCTGCAAGACTGGTTCGCGCACCAGCGTCGGGACGATTTCTACAAGCATGGTTCTATCTGCGAGGACTATTCCAACATCGAGATTCCTGTCTACGCGGTGGGTGGCTGGGCGGACGCCTATCCCAACGCCATCTTGCGCATGCTCGAGAACCTGCCGGGACCTCGCAAAGGCCTGATCGGCCCTTGGGCTCATAAGTATCCTCACATCGCCATGCCCGGGCCTCGCATCGGCTTTCTCCAGGAATGCTTGCGCTGGTGGGACCAGCATCTTAAAGCCATCCACACCGGCGTTGAGGACGAGCCGATGTTGCGCGCGTGGATTCAGGATCCTTTGCCCCCCGCCGCCATCTACGACGAGCGGCCAGGCCGTTGGATCGCTGAGCCTTCCTGGCCGACGGCGAGCATTGTCGAAAGACGGCTGTCGCTCTCACCGGGACTTCTTGCCGAAGGAGATGGCAGTGATGCTGTTCTTACGATCTGTTCACCGTCCACTTCGGGGCTATCATCCGGTGTTTGGTGCGCGTATGGCGCAGTGCCGGACCAGCCCATCGACCAGCGCATGGAAGCCGGAAACGCCTTGGTATTCGAAACCGAGCCTCTTCTGGAGGAGGTAGACCTTCTCGGCTTCCCCGAGCTTGAGGTAACCCTCTCTTCCGACAAAGCAGTGGCAATCCTATCGGCCACGCTTTCGCTCGTGTTTAAGGACGGCTCGGCCACCCGTGTGAGCTATGGCATTCTGAATTTGACCCATCGCCACGACGACCTCGATTTGAAGCCAATGACGCCCGGTAAGGCTGAAGCAATACGCCTGAAGCTGCGGTCTTGCGGGCAACGCTTTGAAAAAGGGCAACGCATAAGGCTCGCCATCGCCACCAGCCATTGGCCTATTGTCTTTCCTAGTCCAGAGAGGGCAAGTCTATCAATACATTGTGCGGCCAGCAGGCTTATCTTGCCGGTGCGCAAAGCGAATGCCGTAGACTCCAAACTTGTACCGTTTCTGAAGCCAGAGAGTGCTCGGCCGATGGCAACAGAGACTATTAAGCCTGGTAAACCTTTCTGTCGCGAGGTAATCACCAACCAAGCCACGGGCGAGACAACTTTCCGGATGGCGAGCGACGCGGGGACCGTGGTGCATCCGCACACCGGAATGGTCATTTCGGCTAAGCACAGTGACACACTTACCATGCATCCCGACGATCCGAGCTCGGCGCGCGGAACCTCCAACTGGGAAAAGTCGTACGCCCGCGGTAACTGGAACGTGCATATTGCGCTCTCGGCCACTGTCCGCGCGCTGCGCGACGTATGGCGCATCGAGACACATATCGTGGCGAAGGAAGGCGACAAGCTTTTACTTGAACGAGACGACGTCAAGGAGTTCGCTCGGGACTTAAACTGACCGGTACTGGTCCCGCTCGGCCGGGGTTCAAATGTCGCTTTTTACAACGAGATAGTAGGTATTGACGCGTTCCAACCAGCAGTGAGGTTCACGCCATCTCCGCAACTTCTGAAGGAAAGAGTGCTGCGTCGGCAACTAGGCCGAGAGCTCATGACATAAACAGAATTTATGCCTGACGGTATCTTTTCCGCCTGCGGCTTGGCTGCCCCATAGTATATTCCAAAGAGAAACACACCCGAGCAAGGAACGCGGGCGCCGCGGCCACGGCAAGACGCCTCGGCAAGTCGCTCGGCAAGGGGAACAGCCATGGAGGACATGATGCAAAGTGTAAGCCGCCGCACCTTTCTTAGGGCAGGAGCCGCGCTAAGCGGTGGCATAATCTCTGCTGGCATGCCCTTGTCTCAAGTCATCTGGGCGGCCGAAGGCAAGGTGCTCGAGGTGCGTTCCAGTGGAGACCTGGTCACGCTGGATCCCGCTTTCCTCGGGCAGGCGGCGGAAGTAGACCTAACAAACTGTATCTATTCAAAGCTCACGCGATATAAGCCCGGCACCGAATGGGGCTGGGAGTTAGAGGCTGCAGACAAGATCGAGCAGGTTGATCCCACGCATATCCGATTTCGCCTCAAGAAAGGCATAAAATTTAGTGGCGATTACGGCGAGCTGACGGCCAAGGATGTTAAGTTCTCTTTCGAGCGCGTCATCAAGCTCAATTCACCCATCAAGCCCCAATGGGGCTCGTTAAATCACGTCGAGGTGGAGGACGACTACAGTGGTGTTATCGTGTTCAACGCGCCATTTGCGGCTGTTTGGCTTGTTCCGCTGCCTTATGCCGTCGGCCAAATCGTTTCTGAGGCTGCGGTAAGGAAAGCCACCAAGGACGGCGGTAATTTCGGTGTGAAGCCGCCAGCATTCTCAGGTCCCTACGTGCTGGCTGACTGGAAGCCCAACCAGTACGCACTTCTCACGAGAAATCCGGACTGGTCAGGCCCCAAGCCGGGCTTCGACGAAATCCGTATCCTGCCTATTCCGGACGCTAAGGCAGCGGAACGTGCTTATCAGGCGGGCGACGTCGATTTCACCGTAGTCGGTTTGGACTCTCTCGCGGCGTTCAAGAGCAATCCGCCCGCCAACACGGAGATCGCGGAAAGGGCATCGACCCGTTATACATGGATCGGCATGAACATGGATCATCCCAAACTGAAGGACATAAATGTCCGCAGGGCGATCCAATGGGCGATCAATGTACCACAGGTTTTAGATACCGCGTATGACGGTCAGTCAATTGCGGCCACGGGTATTATTCCTCCAGGTATCGTTGGGCATCGCGCAAAGACTCTGGTTCCGCCGGAAGGTGATCTCTCAAAAGCCAAAGAGCTTCTCGAGAAGGCTGGGGTAAATGGTTTGACATTGAGCCTCGACTGTACAAACGACAGCCAGACTTCAGCCATAGCTCAGACGGTGCAGGCACAATTGTCCCAAGTCGGAATTTCTCTGGTGGTTAATGCCCGAGATCCCGGGACATTCTGGTCACTCGGCGTGGAGTCTGAGGGAGACAGCTGGAAGGACGTGCAGCTCTTTATTATGACCTTCTCCGGACTGCCGGATCCGTACGACTACGTGACTTGGTTCGTGCAAGATCAAGTGGGTATATGGAACTGGCAACGCTTCCGCAGCCAACGCTTTGACGAGCTAAACGCTAAGGGACTGTCCATTAACGATCCCAACGAGCGGGCAAAGGTTTACGAGGACATGCAGGACTTGATGGAAGATTCTGGCGCATTTCGGTTCCTGACCAATGAGACCAATCCAATCCTATATCGGAAGACGCGAATGAAAGCGGCGATGCGCCCAGATGGAACCCCATTATATATCGATTTCCAGCCGGCTTAAGCTTGAGCGTGAACTGTGTGGATCTATCTACTGAAACGCGTTTTCCTCGCGGTCGCCATTACGGTGATCGCGGTGACCCTTGTGTTCATGATGATCCATGCGGTGCCTGGCGACCCAGCCGTTGCTCTGCTAGGTCCCCGCGCCACGCCTGAAATGATAGCGCACCTTCATCGGGAGATGGGGCTGGATAAGCCGCTTGCCGTGCAGATCGTCATTTTCTTCGAAGGGCTGCTGCAAGGCAATCTTGGTTTTGATGTGTTGAGCCAACGTCCGGTTGCGGACATAATATTCGAGCAACTTCCTTATACTATCGAACTAATCTTCGTCTCGATTTTGTGGGCGGTGGCGATTGCGGTGCCGCTCGGTTGTTATTCGGCCATGAGGCGTAATTCTGTCATCGACCAGATCGTCGCGATCATGGCAGTCGCCACGATCGCGATTCCTTCGTTCGTCATGGCTGTCTACGCACTCCTGATCTTCGCTGTCACGCTCCATTGGTTACCAGCAGTCGGAGCCGGACAGGGTTTTTTGGACGGCCTTGTTCATCTCATTCTGCCAGCCTTCGCCGTCGGGATCGGCTGGGTTGGATACATCTCCCGGCTGGTACGGGCATCCATGATGGAGATCCTGGGTGAAAACCATGTGCGAATGGCCCGTTCCTTCGGCATTTCCGAATGGCGCATTGTTTTGCATTACGCGCTGCCGCTTGCGATCCTGCCGACAGTGACGATCCTCGGCGTGGGCATAGCGTGGTTGCTTTCGTCAGCTGTCTTTATCGAGGTCGTTTTCGCAAGACCAGGTATCGGTGCCTTGATTGTACAGGCGGTCAACACGCGCAACTATGCAGTCGTAATAGGGGCCGTGCTAGTCACCACTGTTGTTACTGTCTTGGCGACGACGGCGTCCGATCTGATCGCTGCCTCTCTTGATCCTCGAACCCGCGAGAAACTTTAGCATGGCGAGCCTTGAAGCGCTCCGCGGCGAAACTGGCCCAGAGCTAGCACCCGGCAGCTTCCGTAAGACGGTGCGGCAACTGCGCAAGAACCGTCTTGGCGTCCTTGGAGCCGCGCTGGTCGCGATCGTTTTCGCAAGCGCGATCTTCGCCCCGATCATCATTACACATGATCCGACCCGCATCATGGTGGGGCCGCGCTTGGCGGACCCGTCACTACTTTTTCTTCTGGGCACCGATCAACTGGGCCGCGACACATTCTCGCGCGTCATGATGGGCGGCCGCGTCCCGCTGCTTGTCGCCTTCGCCTCGCTAGGCAGTTCGCTGGCAGCCGGCCTCGTGCTTGGTCTGATCGCAGGCTTCGGACCGAGGTGGCTGGACAATTTGCTCCTTCTTTTATTCGATACGATCCGCTCCTTTCCGGGCATCATCTTCGCGTTGGCGATTATCGGCTTACTTGGACCCAGCCTGGCCAGCATGATTTTTGTTATCGCAATCACCTCTATGCCCATTTATGCACGGGTCGTGAGGACCCAGACAGAGGCGCTACGCAACAGTGAATACATCGCCGCAGAACGCACTCTGGGCGCTGGCACGATGCGCATCCTGGCAGTGCACGTACTGCCTAATGTTATCGGCCCGCTTCTCATCCTCGTGAGCATGGACGTGCCCGCGGTAATCGCGGTGGAGGCCGGTCTCAGCTTCCTTGGTTTGGGCGTACGTCCACCCACGCCCGATTGGGGAGCAATCCTCAACGACGGCTATAATTACATCCAGCAGACGCCGTGGCTTGTGGTTGGCGGTGGTATTCCAATCGTCCTCGCAACGCTGGGCTTCACATTCCTGGGTGAGGCGCTACGCGACATGTTCGATCCAAAGCTGCGGAAAGATCTATGATACCACACGATCGGTCATCGCAATCGACCACACCCCTCCTGGAGATACGTCACCTCCATCTTGATTTCGGGACACCAGAGGGGCGCATTCATGCACTGCGAAACGTGTCGCTTAATGTCGCAGCCGCAGAGGTGGTCGGCGTTGTCGGCGAAAGCGGATCTGGAAAGTCGACGCTTGCGTATACGGTGATGGGTCTGCTTTCGGAAAATGCCGATGTCACAGGTGGCGAGATCCTGTTTGAAGGGCGAGACCTGCTGAAGATGCCGGCTCAGTCGCAGCGTAGCCTGCTTGGCGATCGACTTTCCATGGTTTTTCAAGATCCAATGACTGCGCTTAATCCTGTGCGCACCGTTGAGAACCAGATGATCGACATCCAGCACCACCAGCAAAAAAGCCGGAGTGAAAAGCGTGCTCGTGCCATCGACATGCTACACCGGGTCGGAATTCCGGATCCGCAAAACCGGATCGGGGCCTATCCGCACCACTTTTCCGGCGGCATGCGTCAGCGGATATGTATAGCCATGGCGCTGCTTGTAAAACCCGTGCTCCTCATCGCCGACGAGCCGACGACTGCGCTCGATGCGACACTTGAAGTCCAGATCATCCATCTGCTCAAAAATCTCCAAAGGGAGATCGGTTGCTCCGTCCTCTTCGTATCCCATCATCTTGGAGCTGTGGCTGAGTTGTGCGACCGGGTCGTCGTCATGTATGCCGGCGAAGTGGTCGAACAAGGCGATGTGCGCAGCATATTCCGCAATCCCGCTCATCCCTACACCCGCGCCCTGCTTGAGTGCGACCCGGGGCGGCTTAAACGAACCACACGCACATTGCCGACCATTTCCGGCGAGGTGCCCAGCCTCCTGGGCTTGAAGAAGGGGTGCATCTTCAGCGCGCGATGCCCGCAGGCATATGATCGCTGTCTCGAGGAACAGCCAGTCGATCGCCCGATCAGCCCAGGGCAGACGGCACGATGCCATCTGCTCGAAGAAAATCGACTAGTTTCGGCATGAGTGCCCTTGTCAGTGTTCGGGACCTCTGCGTCCGCTTCCGCACGATGGGGCCGCTTAAAGCGCTCGCGACCGGGACAAATGCGCCTTTCATCGACGCGGTATGCAGTGTTTCTTTTGAAATTCACAAGGGTGAGACGCTGGCCCTTGTCGGCGAGAGCGGCTCCGGAAAATCCACCGTCGCTCGCACGATGATTGGCCTGCAGCGGGCGGTGAGCGGCAGCATCAGCTTCGATGGGCAGGAACTCACGGACCTCAGTGCGGTAGAACGCAAGCCCTACTTGCGACGCATGGCGATGACGTTTCAGGATCCGATCGGTTCACTTTCGCCCAGGCTGACGGTGCGATCGATCTTGACCGAGCCTTTCCGCATCCATGGGCTGAAGGATCGCGATTTAGGAGCTGAAGCGACGCGCCTCCTGCGGATGGTGGGCTTGCCGGCCGATTTTGTTGGCCGCTATCCTCATCAACTCTCCGGTGGTCAAGCCAGGCGCGTCAGCGTGGCGCGCGCCCTAGCGCTCAATCCGGACTTGATCATCGCCGATGAGCCGACCGCGGGCTTGGATGTCTCGGTGCAAGGCGAGGTGCTAAATCTTCTCACTCGCCTGCAGGACGAACTAGGCATCGCGATCCTGATAATCACGCACAACCTCAATGTAGTGCGCCACATAACTGACCGCATGGCAATCATGTATCTCGGCCGCTTCATTGAAGTCGGCACGACGCAGAGTATTTTCCATCAGCCAAGCCATCCCTATACCGAAGCGCTGCTTGCGGCCAATCCCGAACCGGACCCAGACGCAGTGCTCAACAGGATTGAGCTCAAGGGCGAAGTGCCAAGCGTGATGTACCGGCCATCCGGCTGCGAGTTCCACACCCGGTGTCGTTACGCTCAAGATCGCATCTGTGGCCGCGTCGCTCCCCCATCCTCAGTGAGCCTGCAGGACCCGGAGCACAGCTTTAGATGCCATTTCCCGTTAAGCTCCAAATCGTTGACCTGCTGAACGTTCATCCCTCGCGGAAACTGGGGGCCGATTTGTTTAAAATCTTGGCTGGGCTTAGGCAATTTGTCAGGCGCGAAGCCTTTCATCAGCGCAACAGACCGCGGGTCTGGCGTAATGCATTGGCATTCCATGGCGAGCAATTGGGGTGTTCCGGCCGAACAGCCGAACCCGGCGATTGCGACGGCGTAACATAAAAACGGGGTGGCCTCGAGGGCTTCGCAACTGGGGAACTGCGGTTGGTGGGCACCCTCGGCAGGCGTCCATGGTTCAGCTGTGCCGCACAAGCAGTGCCCGGTTCGCGCGCCCTATGAGGGTACGGCTTATGGGGGTAAGGCGGAGGCGCCCACTGTTCCCGCCGGCGCGCTAATAACGAATGGGGCATCAACATCATGCTGCGCATCAAATTCAATGATTGAATCTGGCATCCAGGGACCGATAACCTCGGGCAACCGGTGTCCGTGTCCGCTATGTAGTAAGCGCCTATGAAGTGGCGGCGCTCCTCTACACGTATTTCGCGAGCGCCGAATCGTTCTGGCTTAGAATAGCGGTCCTGGAACGCTTCTTGTTGGGACGAAAGCCACAGATGTCGCTCAGCCCGAAACTGGCTTGCAATCGAGATATAGTGGGGTTCCATCTGGGCGCATTGCCGCCTGCACCTTCGTTGTGCGATACACGACGGGAGTGGCCCCGTGGGTCAGGAATCGGAAATTCCCCGGATTCTTCCATGAGGTCCAGCATCTCCTCGTAGAGCTTTCCACGCTCATTAGGTCAGCGATGGAGAGTCCCTTGACGTTCAGTTCGTCATAACGTTTCGCTCCGGAAGCGTTGCCAATTCCAAACGCCAACTTGAGCCTGCGTGGTACGCATCCGGTGAAGACCGCAGACGTGCGTATCTGGTGGCCAGAGAACCTGAGCACCGGAGTGCTGGGGTCAAGCTTTCGATGGGGAGACGCGATGATGTTCTTCGAGGAGGAGTTTGACCTCCTCGAAGCCTTCATCGGTGAAGATCCCGTCGTCATCATTGGCGCCGTAGACCCAGATGACGCCGTCCTAATCCGGGACACAAAGGGGGTGAACTCCCGTCTCGACGGCGCGGGCGTCGCCGCCGTTGCAAAGGCGGTCGTCGCCATCCGCTCGTACCATGCCGCAGCGAGTCAAAGCGGCCCGCATCTGACCCTGCCTCTGTCAACCAAGGACAGCCGTGCGGTGCTCGTGACGCTTAAGGTGGAAGCGGAAGGTGAGGCGCTGATGGCGGCCGAGCAGGCACGCGCCTTGGGGTGCTTGTGAGCGGCGTAGTTGTCAAGAACGACGTGGATGGCCCTGCTGGCCGCCACCTCGGCATCGACAGCGTTGAGTGAGGCGGATGAATTCCTGGTGACGATGGCGCTGCATGTTCCTGCCGATAACGGTGCCATCGAGCACGGTAAGGGCGGCAAACAGGGTGGTCGTGCCGTTGCACTTGTAGTCGTGGTCGTGGTGCCGAGCCTACCCTTCATGGGCAGGCCGGGCTGGGTGCGGTCGAGCGCCTGGATCTGGGCTCTTCTCGTCGACCGACAACAGGATAGCGTGAGCCGGTGGATCAACTAGTGGCATGGCCGACGACGTTGCGCAGTTTGTCGACGAACTGCGGATCGTTGCAGAGCTTGCACTGGCGCGCCACACGCAAGTCTTGAACTTACCAGATTGCCGCATGATCTCGAGGGTGCCCACGCCGTCGCTGCTCAACAGAATGATCTCTGCGCGCCAAACGTGCTTCTGCAGCGCACTGCGATGGGCGCGCTGATCAGAGAGAGGCTGACGATCAATCGAAGAAACGGTGAGGTATATTCCTGTGCGCATGTACCAGACTCGCATGCGCACTCACAAAAGGGAATCCTCAGCCGAACTCTTATGTCAGGCGTAAACCACTAGCACGACAGGGCTCCCGGCAAAGCTCTGGGATCGACAGATTGCCCATTGCGGCGCGCTGGAAGGCTACCTGGTTCCAGTTGTGGTCGCAGGCACCCCAGAGCACGAATGCAGATGAATTGACTTTATATCGAGCAATATTTTTTCCGCCTTTAGCATCCAAGAAATCCGGTCTTAGATCCACGTAAGAGTGAGCCACTAGGGCGGCCTTAACATGTCCTCGTTTTCGATTGTGAACCACAAAATTGATCCCACGCGAGTGGCAAAAGCACTTAAGCCGGATGGGAGCATGGATGACAACGATCGGGTTGAAATTGGGCCGACGGACGTCGCCTTTGCGGAGTGGGCAGCCTTGGGCCTGACCACGCCCAACCTAGATCGTATGCGCAAGACCCGTCTTGATCGGATTGTTCTGCAACTCCGCCAAAGAGACTATGCGGGCGTGCTCTGCTTCGACCCGCTGAACATACGATACGCTTCAGATTCCTCGAACATGCACATATGGATCATGCACAATCCGTCACGAGCTGTGTTCGTATCGGCCGACGGCTATGTCGTTCTCTGGGATTTCCATCGTTGCAGCCACCTGTCAACCTATCTGCCGCTCATCAACGAAACCCGGGATGGCGGGGCCGGCTTTTACTATTTCGTTGCCGGCGACCAAGAAGAAGCAGTCGCCAAGGACTTTGCCGGACAAATTGACGAACTGTTGCGCCGCTCTGGTGGCAAAAACCGTCGTCTTGCCGTCGACAAGATCGAAATCCCCGGCCTTCGTGCGCTAGATGCAGTTGGCATCGAGGTTTGCAACGGCATGCAGCTCATGGAGCACGCCAGGGCCATTAAGGGAATCGACGAGATCAACGCCATGCGCTGCTCTCTCGCGACCTGCGAGATTGCCGTTGCCAAAATGCGAGAACGTTTGCAGCCCGGCATAGCCGAAACGGAACTTTGGTCGGTTCTTCATGCCGAAAACATCGCACGTGGTGGCGAGTGGATCGAAACGCGCATTTTAACTTCCGGCCCGCGCACGAACCCCTGGATGCAGGAGGCCGGCCCCCGTCGCATTGTCTCAGGAGACCTCGTCGCCTTCGACACCGATATGGTGGGCCCGTACGGCATGTGTGCCGACTTCTCCCGCACTTGGCACTGCGGTGACGGCCGACCCACCGAAGCACAGCGAAGGCTGCACGACATAGCCTACGAGCACGTAGCTGCAAACATGGCTATGCTAAAGCCGGGCGTCTCTTTCACCGAACTCACTCAGCGCAGCCACAAGCTTCCCGCGGATTTCGTCAAGCAGCGATATGGCGTCATGATGCATGGCATTGGTCTTTGCGACGAATATCCCGCGATTCTCTATCCTGAAGACTTCATCCCGGGAGCATTCGACTATGTTCTCGAGCCCGGAATGACCCTGTGCGTCGAGGCTTATATCGGTGCCGTCGGTGGGCGGGAAGGCGTAAAACTGGAAGAGCAGGTGCTCGTGACCGAGAGCGGAGTTGAAAATCTCACGAGATGCCCGTTTGATGAGGCTTTGGTGGCCTAGGGATTTCGGCCGAGTCTCTTCAAATTGTCCAATTCTTGAGAGATCCGCGGAAAAGCTGTTTGTTGCGCATCTGGCTCAGCACTTTTGCGGAAGTTGGCTTTTCGTTGGTCCAACTCGCCCGCCTACATTCGTAGAAAGGGGGGTGGAGGCATCCAAGTCCATGGTCGACGCCCTGACCCGCGAGTGCTGTCGATACTCTGACCAGCAGTCGGGCAGTGGCAGCTGTGGCGTCAGATTTGCAGCAAGTCCGCTGTTAGCCTCCGAACACACGGTCTCTGTTGGGGGTGGCGCATGTGGCCATTCCGCCAAGGATATTGGTCGAATTGCAGGCAATAGCCGGTCAGTGTCAGGTCACACTGGGTTGGCGCTTCGTGACGACGATTTTCGTGTAGCAGACATTTCGCTGAGTGGTTTGCATGCTCTCGATCTTGGCTGGGGACACAACAATGTGGAGCTTCGGTGTATGGAGCGCGGATCGGTCGTCATCGTTCGGCGTGTTCGGTGCTCCATGGGGCGGTCAATTCATCTGCTTACGTCACAGCCGGGACCTGCTTGACAAGAAACCTGAGGCAGCGCGATACTATGAGAAGTCCCTCCTGTCGTGACGGAACGCTATCTCGGAGGATAAATATGCACTATTCCCTAGATATACATGCCGAGGCTGGGCGTTTGTTGGAAGAGAAATGCTGTGCGATTTCCGCCCTACTGATCACGACTCCCCTGGTCGGCTTGCTTTTCGCATTTGCGTCACAGGGGACAAATCTTTTTGACTCTACTAACCCGGAGAGGGCCTTCCTCCAGAGTTCTTCGATCGTGCTGCCGCCGCGCTGAGCAAGTCCAATAAGTCTGCCACGGATGTAGCTAAGCTGAGCGTCCGACGGAAACGCCCCAGTGTTGATTTTTCGAGCTTTCTCTGACTTGCCTGTCGGAGTCCACCAGAGGCGATCCGTCGCGACGCAGCCTAGTGCTACTTTGGCAGATTTTTGGCGATGTGGGCATTTTGAGGATTGAACGAAGCCGCTAACGCGGCATTTGGCGGATCGGTTTGCAGGAACGCTTCTGTTTTGAAGGATCGCGGCTGTTGAAGCGCAATCTGAGAACAGGAGCTACAGAAATGGCCAAGTTGACCCCAGTTCCCCGGCGCATGATCGAGGATATGACGATCCGTAATCTGCCGCCGGCCACGCAGCGATCCCCACGTGCATGCCGCGGCGAAGTTTTCGCGCTACTTGGCCGTTCGCCGGACCGGCTCGGTCTGGAGGACGTGCGCGCCTTCCAAGTTCATTTGATGTCGACCGGAATCTCGTGGCTGCGCTGAACCAGACGGTGTGCGCGCTGCGGTTCCTCTACGGCGTGACGCTGGGCCATGCCGAGAGTCCGGAGCGGATCGTCTATGCTCGCTCGCTACGCACGCTGCCGGTGGTATTGAGCGCCGACGAAGTCGTGGCCTTCCTAGAGGCGGTGCCGAGCCTGAAGTGCCGTACGGCCCTGACGACGGCCTAAGAGCAGGTCTCAGTGCTTGGAGACTGTCGGGCTGAAGGTCGGCGACATCGACAGCGGTCGCGGGGTGATCCGTGTTGAGCACGGCAAGGGCGACAAGGACCGCACCGTGATGCTGTCGGCGCAGCTTCTGCGCATCTGCGAGTCTACTGGCGGCTTGGCGAAGCCGCGGGACTGGCTGTTTCCCGCGCGCGGGTGTTATTTGGGCTTGTCGTTCGGCGCGTGCGGCCGCCTAAGCGGGTGACGGTCCACACGCTCAGGCACAGCTTCGCCACGCATCTTCAGAACGCACCGACATCCGCACCATCCAGGTTCTACTCGGCCACAACAATCTGTCCGGCGGCGCGCTACGCTAAGGTCTCGAACAGCCTCATCCGACGCACGACAAGCCCGGCTGAACATCGAGGTGCCGCCAGGGTGAGTGGTACCGCCATGTCGGCGAGACTGAAGGTGGCGGATATCTTCCGCCGCCATGGCGAAGTATATAGACAGGTTCATGACGGCTATCTAGGCTCGCATCGAGCGGCGTGTGATGAGCGCGATCGAGCTCTGCCGGACCGCCGAACTGGGCGGCCAGTCTACGGCTGCCGCTCCTGCGGTCGATCCGCGTGGCCTACAATTCCTGTCGCAGCCGGCACAGTCCCAAATGCCAGGGTCAGGCCTGCCGGGACTGGCTTGCCGCACGCCAGAATGAACTGCTGCCGGTGCTCTATCACGCAGTGTTCATGCTGCCGGCTGAGGTTGCTGCGATCCCTTTCACAAGGCGGCACCTTATACGCGGCCGAAACGCCTGCGCGCGAAGCCAATCTCAGGCATTTGGGAGCTGAGATCGGCCTCATCGCGGCGCTGCATAGCTCTCATCTACCATCCCGCCTGATTGTATCGTACCGGGTGGTGGTGTCTCGCCCGACGGCACACGCTGGATCTCGTGCAGGCCGGGCTCTTTTTACTCGTGCGCGTGCTGTCGCGCCTGTTTCGCTGGCGCATGACACGGAAGACGCGCTTGTGATTGACGGCCGGTTCGCCGTCTTTCGCGTTCCCTGTTCGTCAGGGCTGTGATGCGACGATCGCCATAGGTCGGGCGTTCGTCGATCAGGCGGCGACCAGCTCCAAGAGCCCATCGTCATCGGGGTTGCGATAAGGCCCGCGCGGCTTCACCAGGCGATGCAACTCATGGAGATGGGAACGCGCCGCCCCGAGGGTCTCGGCAACGGCCTTCATCGGGAACCGTCCCTCGGCTGCGACAAGAGCCGCAAGTTCGGTTTTTTGACTCCGACCTGGCCAGCGCGTCTTTGAGGATCTCCACTTCCATGGTCTTGCGGCCGAGAAGCCGCTCGAGGTCGCGAAGGCGCTCTTCAAGCCGCCGCACTTCCGAACTCCCGACCACAGATTCGTCCGATCCCACCGCAGCCGTTCCGCCTTCCTTCAATAAACGGCGCCAACGATACAAGAGATTTGGCGCCACGCCTCATCGTGCGGCGACAGAGGACACGGTCTCACCCGGAAGGAAACTCTCCTCGATAATCTGCAGCTTCTGTTCGGTCGTCGTCCAGTGTCGGCGCCGTACCTCCCCGGTGATCAGTTCAATCCGTCGACAGTCGTCAGCCATAAGCCTGTGCTTGAGGATATCCCCAAGCCTCCCGCGTTAGGCCGACTGTCCGGCCGAAATGGGGGCCAGTTCAGGATCCGACATTGTTGGCGAACTTCGAACAAAGGAGGTCTGTGCAGTTCTTTCACGACGCCTTTCTTCGATGAAGAACAGTGTAATGCGAGCCTTCAGGTCAAATGGCATGACGCATGCACAGGGTTGTGCGAGCCGGAAGGAACAAGGCCATGCTGACAGAGAACCAGATGAAAGTGCCTGCCGAGATCGTGCCTCGCCAGGAGAATGCCGAAGAGACCCGCCACGTACCTTCGGAGCTCGAGCACGAGGATTTAGCCGATGCGCGCTGTTGGAATGCAGGCGATCGCCCCTTGCTGACGGGCAGGGTTGGGTCATGCAGTTGAAGGGCGATCGTAGGCTAGAGGCTTTTCGACGGATGCTTCGCATCCGCCGATTCGAAGAAGAAGGTAGGCGCCTGTTCAACGGTGGTCAGATCCCTGGTTGGTTTCACACGACCGTGGGTCAGGAAGGCGCTATCGTCGGAGCAAGCCTCGCCCTCCGGGACGATGACGCCATGACCGGAACACACCGTTCGCATGGCCATCCGATTGCGAAGGGCGCGCATTTGCAGGCGCTTATGGCAGAACTGATGGGTAAGGAGGGCGGCGTTTGTAAGGGGCGTGGCGGTTCGATGCATTTTGCGGACAGTTCAGTGGGGATTATCAGTGAATCGGGAATCGTCGGAGGGGGCATTCCTCTTGCCACAGGATGCGCATTTAGCGCCAAGGTGCGCGGCGTCGATCAGGTTACCCTTTGCTTTTTCGGCGACGGAGCAGTGAACCAGGGCACTTTTCACGAGAGCCTCAACATGGCCTCGTTGTGGAGGCTTCCCGTCATTTATCTTTGCGAGAACAATGGCTATGCAATGACCACCTCCGTAGCAACAAGCCACGGACAGCCGGACATTGCCCTACGAGCGGCAGGTTACGGAATTCCAGGAGAAATAGTAGACGGACAGGACGTCAGTGCCGTCTATCAATCTGCGGCATATGCGGTCACGCGAGCACGCGCGGGGCAGGGACCCACTCTCATAGTGGCCAACACTTATCGGTTCGATGAACACAATATAGGCTTGGCCGTTTCTGGGGAGCCTTATCGACAGGTCGCAGAAGTCGAGGCACACAAACGCGACCGGGACCCAATTTTGCTATATCGCACTGTGCTGCTCGAAGAGGGTGTAAATGAAGAGACTCTAGCAACCATCGAGCATGAAGTGGCCCAAGCCGTCACACAGGCCGTACAGTTTGCTTTGGCTAGCCCCATGCCCCGGCCCGAAACGTTGCCCGACTATATGTTCGTGTCGACCATTGCCCGCTAAGGGTGGGCTGGAGGGATTAATGGATGTGAAAGACGATACCCACAGAGACGCAGCCACGCCCGGTCCCCATATTCAGATGACCTATTTTGAGGCAATCGTGCAGGCCCAGCTAGAGGAAATGCATCGGGATGAGCGCGTTGTATTGTTGGGAGAGGACGTCTCAGTTCATGGCGGCGGCAAGCTTATCGAATGCTTCGGCAAGAACCGGGTTTGGAACATGCCAATTTCAGAAGGCAGTTTTACGGGACTTGGCATCGGGGCTGCCATCAATGGTTTGCGACCGATTGTAGACATTTCAACTGCCAGTTTCATCTATCTCGCTTGTGACCAGATTGTAAACCAGGCCTCAAAATTGCGGTATATGACTGGGGGCCAGATAGACATCCCAATCGTCTTTCGCTGCTGTATGTTCTCGACGGGCTCCGAAGCGGCACAGCATGCCGACCGGCCTTACCCGCTTTTTATGAACGTGCCGGGCCTTAAGATTATCAGCCCGACCAGCGCTGCCGATATCAAAGGCCTCATGAAATCCGCCATTCGCGACGGCGATCCTGTGCTCGTCTTCGAGGACACCCGCCTCTGGCCTCTCAAAGGCGACGTCCCCACGGATCCGGACCATTTAATCCCAATTGGCAAAGCGGACGTGAAGCGCGAGGGGGAGCACGTTACCGTCGTTGCCATCGCCGGTGCTATCAGGCCGACCATGGAAGCTGCCAACTACCTCATCGAGGAAGGCATTTCGGTCGAAGTGATCGATCCACGTACATTGAAGCCGCTCGATTATGAGGCAATCAAGATGTCAATCGAGAAGACCGGACGGCTGATTATTGTCGAGAACGGACACCGTATCTGCAACGTCGGAAGTGAAATCGCAGCGGTGATGGCGGAAGAGTCCTTCGATCTTTTGAAGCGACCTATCTTGCGGCTGAGTGCTCCAGATATTCATGTCCCATTCAGTCCGGCTCTTGAGAAGGACTTTTTTCCAACACGGGACAGCATTGTTGGCGCCATACGACAGTTACTCTGAGTTCCCAAAAAACGCATGAATGGAAGTAACACAGCAACTGCCGTTATCGTCGCAGTAGGAGGTGATAAGACGCGCTTAGAAAAAGAAGGCAGGCCATCAGACGATAGGCGGGAAACATTCCAGAAGGGATAGGGCTTATACATGAGTAAATCATTCATCGATGGCAGATTCGGTCTGAGTGGGAAGACCGCTTTGGTGACCGGCGGAGCACGCGGCATCGGATTGCAAGTCGCGCTTACATTACAAGAAGCTGGCGCCGATATAATTCTCACTGGAAGGGATCGGGTTCGCGTGGCCGCGGCGGCAGATCAGTTTCCAGTCAAGCCTAAAGTCTATCAGCTCGATGTTAGGGACTCGCAGGCGGTACGCGATCTCGCCGATGGCATCGCCGTTTGCCCTGACATCCTTATTAACAATGCCGGGGTGTCCCGCGCGGCGCCGACGAAATATACCACCGACGAGGATTGGCGAGCTGTCCTTTCAGTCAACTTGGACGGCCTGTTCTACTGCAGTCGCACCTTCGGCTCTCTCATGGCGGAGCGCGGTTCCGGCGTGATTGTAAATATCAGTTCGATATGTGGAGATGTTGTCACCCGACAGGAATCCGTAGTCACGGCTTACAATGCGAGCAAGGCGGGGGTAACTATGGTAACCAAAACCCTTGCTTGCGAATGGGCAAGATCTGGGGTTCGGGTGAACGCAGTGGCGCCTGGATTCGTACAGTCAGAGATGACCGACCAGTATCCTGTAGAAGTGGTCAGGGCATGGTCTGATCGGACGCCAATGGGCCGCTTCGGCCAACCTCATGAGATTGCATCTGCCGTCCAATTTCTTGCTAGCGACGCGTCAACCTATATCACGGGAACGGTATTGTTGGTGGATGGTGGCTACACTTGCTGGTGAGATTTTCTATTGGTTAATTCTGGTGGGCCATCCTGCTGCCTGGGGTGACAAAGCAAGATGATCTACCCATCGAAGTTTCTGTGCGTCGCACTACTTGATCCATAGTTTCGTAGTCAAAAGCACGGTGAACGTCAACCGAATCGATGAAGCTATCCAGCAGTTTGGCGGTGCGTTCTTGAGGCCGCTGTAGGTTAGGTGTAAGGCCGTTCACCAAGCTCGTTTGAATGACAGTTCGCGCGACGAGCAGAAGCTCGTGCATCGTACCTTCTCCCAGACGCTCCCCAGCCAGCTGAGTGATGTAGACACCGGTCATCACCCGTTGCCATGGGATCTCTGGTCCTTCACCAGGATCGGTGCGGCGGTAACGGATCCCATCATCGCGCCTCTCATTCCCCAGCCGACTTGCGCGAGAAGAATAGGCCTATATTGCGGCAACCAAGACACTCTTTTTGGTGGTCATGACGTCACATCCTGCAACAGATAAATACAACTACTTCACAAGAATTTACCAATCGCAAACCACGAGCAGTGGTATGTTGGACGAACTCACGCGCGGAAAAAAACCAGACAAGCTATTCGGAGTCGACAAACATGAAAAGAAGAGCGCTTATCCTGATCGAGGGTACAAGGAACAATGGTCCTCTATATGTCCAAGCGGCCCGAAGTCTTGGCCTGCACTCGATTACCCTGGCGGCTGATCCACTTAGGCACTACTATCATGCCGCAGAAGACAGTGAGGTAATCTGTGTGGACACATCCAATCTCGATGCGCTGATTTGCGAGTGTGTTCGGCTGCATGCGACCTATGATATTGCTGGGATTACGAGCTCGGAGGAAGCTGCATATGCGACAGTCGGCATGCTCTGTCGACATTTCAATCTGCCAGGTCCGAACGCCGAATCGGTTGAACGATGCTGCGATAAATTCACTCAACGTCAGCTGCTTGGGCAAGCCGACATTCCAATTCCTGCCTACGCGTTGGCAACGAATGCGAGCGAGGTTGTAAGCTCTGCCGCTAAAATCGGCTTTCCTGTAATTGTAAAACCAGCCACGGACACCGGCGGCAGCGAGGGGGTCCGATTGTGCGGCAGTAGCGAGGAGCTAATCCAGCATACTGCTTATCTATCAAGCAGGTGGAGTACATGGCAGTCCCCAGCAAGAATATTAGTGGAACAATTTGTGAAAGGCTTTCATTATTGGGTGGAGATGATGGGAGATGACGTCATTGGAATCGCCTCTCTCGAATTCGGTCCCTCGCCGCATTTCGTATATAATAGATGCGCCTATCCGGCCTTGCTTACCAATGAAGAGGATGAGCGCATCGCCGATGTTTCACTGAGGTGTTTACAGGCTCTCGACCTTCACTGGGGTCCGACCAACGTTGAACTCAGGTGGACGGCACATGGGCCGGTCGTCATTGAAGTAAATCCGCGTATGTCGGGCTCGCCCGGTGTTGAGCTAGTTGAGCTAGCTTGCGGTATCAATCTTATCCGAGAGCACATTAAACTCGTGATCGGCGATGAGGGCGATTTGCGCGGAACCCGTTCAGAAACTGCTGCTGCGCAATTCCTAGTTCCTGAACGGGACGGCGTTCTCGATTGGATCGATGGCGTCAGCCGGGCGGCTGCTGTACCTGGCGTCGCCAAAGTGAAGCTTTACCTTGAACCAAACACCACGATCAAAAGGAGAGGCGATCACCGAGACTTAATCGGATATGTGACCGCCAGCTCGCCTGACATCGCTCGGACGGAGGCGATACTTCAGCGGGCCGTCGGCTTAATTGAGTGGTCGGTTACATAGGTTCGATTTCCCTTGCTACCTGGCGGAGCGGCGCTTGTGTCCACCGTGTGGTGTTGCCGGGTTCAAGCGCCAGCCGCTGAAGATGATGAAGCCGACGTGCATCATTGTTGAAGCTGCTGAAGCGCTAGCGCAGCGAAGAAGAACCGCCAGGGAGCCATACGATCAGCGGATGGCGCACAGGATCGCTGGTCCTCGACGCACCCGTTTCCGGTTAACCTCCGAGCCAGCGACTGTCGGCCCTCCAACAGGGAAACCGGCAGTCCCGCGCGCGTCCGCAACAGCGGACGGTTGTCGTGCGTAGGACGGAGGAAATTCGCCCCTGCCTCGGGCGGTGAACGGGACAGCCGTAGGAGCGTCAGCAAAGCGCAGGCCGCAGGACGGGACGCGGGACGACTTTCCCCGTCCGCGGCGATCCGCATGTGTTTGCGTCAGGAGAAAGGCTGACCGGACGAAAGGCGCACTGCCGCTTCTCGAAAGTCCGGTCGCTGATCAGCGACGTGCGGTAGGATCGGCCATAGCAGGGCCGAGTTCCCCCTGGAAGAAAAAACAGGTGTTGCACCCGTCGGGTCCCCCTCAATTGCTGGGCAGCCTGTTAACTTCCAGCCTGGCATACTCGCTCTCCAGGTCGTCTTGCGCGGGTTCGGCAATTCCTCGAGCGTCAGCTCCACGGCCAAGATCGCCCGCTCAACGATCTCACCCGCGTCGAGCTCGGCCAGGCCCGAATCAATACCGGCCCAGCTGGTTGGCTGCCAGTCGCAGGAGACTGAGATTCTGCATGGCAGAGTTTACTCGGCAAGCGCCAGCCAGCGCTCTCGGTGGGCCGCATTCATACCCCAACAGAGCGCGTTCAAAGCTGAGGTTGCCGCCAAGGCGCTGTCAAGCAGAGGCTTATCGCGAAATAGAGACGTACGGGCTGCGATCGTTCGAAGGTCGTCGAACGATCGACCTGATTGCAGACCGCGCATACGCCTACGAGGCCCGGGGGTACGTCCTGGGATGTTTTAGAACAGCCATGCCCGCATTACTCCAGGAGCTTGGCGCAAGGCAACGGAGGCCTACGAGTTCTGCTGCACCCGGACAAGGAGCCCGTGTGCCGGTACTCACCAAACCGCCAGCTGGTTCCGAAATAAGGCGATGTCGCAGGTCCGAACAGCTTGCGCACGACTGCGCGAGGCATAAACTGGTTTTAACCCTAGCGAAACCTTTTGTGCATTCTCAGGGCAGTTGCTGGTGCTTACGATTAGAATGACACAAGCAAGGCTCGGCTTGCCGGATCCTGAGTATGTAATACTCCGCTTCCGCCGCTGCAGAAGCCAGTCGTCGGGGGGAACTTCGGCGGGGGGAAGGAAGCCGCGGGTCTCGATCAGCGGGATGGCATCTGGGTTTGAGGTAGCAGAACCGGGGAAGCGTCTTCACCGCTTCCCCGTCGATCCTGCGGATAGGGGCAGAGCTTGGCAAGCTAGTCCGCTCGGCAGATCGCAGAGGCGGTGGCATCGCCCAGACCATCGTGCCTCACGCGATGTCCCGCTGCCTATGCATGTCGCTCGTCGAAGTGAAGGGTGGAAAGGCAGTTGGATAAAAGGTTTGCAGGTAAGGTGGCTCTCGTGACGGGCGGGCGTAGCGGCATCGGTCTTGCGACTGCGCGACGTCTAAGGGACGAGGGCGCTCGCGTGTTCACCGCTCAACGTGGTGAGGACCGGGAATTCGAGGCCATTTCGGTCGACTTCACAGCTCCGACCAAGGCGGCTCATGCTATCAAAGCGGTTGTCGAACGGGCGGGACGGCTCGATGTCCTGGTAAACAACGCCGGGGTCATGCAGGAGGCGCTCGTCGAAGATATGAGCCTAGCAGATTGGGAGAGGACGATCGCCATAAATCTGACCACCCCATTCGTGCTGATAAAGGCGGCGATGCCTCACCTGCGGTCCACTGGCGGCGCGATCGTGAATGTCGGATCGATCGAGGGGCTGGGATCCAACCCGAAACACGCGGCCTATTGCGCCTCCAAGGCTGGTCTCCACGGTCTCACCCGCGCGGTTGCGATCGACCACGGCGCCGAAGGTGTGCGCTGCAACGCTGTCGCGCCTGGCTGGATCGACACCGACCTGAACTTGGATTTCATCGAGAGCATGCCGGACCCCAAGCGCTTTCGCCAGCAGATCGGTAATATCCATCCAATTGGGCGAACGGGGAAGCCGGAGGAGGTCGCGAACCTCGTAGTCTGGCTGGCTTCGCCAGAATCCTCGTTTATCACCGGTCAGGTGTGGACGATCGATGGAGGCCGAATGGCGAAGCTCAGTCTGCCACAGTAGAACCTGCGCAGGTTTGCCAAGCCGGACTTCATTGGACACCGCTCTCTTAAAAGGTGTTTGACAGCTTAGGTTGCAACCTGAGCGAAACGTTTGCGTTGTGCCCGGTATGAAAGAGGTCTAGGATTTCGGAGGATCTCTTGCAGTATAGTTCTAGAATTTTCTAAGCGAAAATTAACGAGCTTAAGTTCTGCGCAATGCAAGCGAAACAGGAGTATGATGGACGGTACCTTATGTTTTTTTGGATGGGAGTCGGTTTCAGCGGACACCTCCATGTGCTTCCCAATATACGTCGACCGGGCTAGATTTGGGATGTCGTGAGACGGCGATACATTTTGTACCGGGAATGGGCGCTCTCGCGGTCGGGCACTCGATCCTGATACTTGGCGCTCAGGCCAGGCCCATCGCTAGTTCCAACGCCTGCCGTTCGAAGAGGCGGCGGTAAATGCCACCATCGAGATCGATCAGCGCGGCATGATCGCCGTCCTCCATGATGCGGCCACGGTCGAAGACGAGCAGCCGATCGAGCGAGCGGACCGTCGACAGCCGGTGTGCGATGACGAGTGTGGTTCGACCCACCATCAACCGATCCACCGCTTGTTGAATGAGCACCTCGGATTCCGAATCGAGGCTCGATGTGGCCTCGTCAAGAATAAGGATCGGCGCGTTCGCCAGGAAGGCGCGCGCGATCGCCACGCGCTGGCGCTCGCCGCCGGAGAGCTTCAAACCTCTTTCGCCGACCAATGTCCCATAGCCCTTCGGCAGGGGCGCGATGAAGTCATGCGCACTGGCCAGCCGTGCCGCTTGCTCGATTTCGGCCTGGCTCGCGCCAGGCCGGCCATAGGCGATGTTCTCGGCAAGCGACCTGTGAAACAGGATAGGCTCCTGCTGCACGATCGCGATCTGCGAACGGAGCGACTCTTGGGTCACCTCGGAGACGTCCTGGCCGTCTATCAGGATCCGGCCGCCGCTCAGGTCGTAGAGTCTCTGGATGAGCTTCACGAATGTTGACTTGCCGGAACCGGAAGGTCCAACCAACCCAACCCTTTCGCCAGCCTCAATCGACAGCGAACATTGGCTATAGATCGGCAGGGGATGGTTGGCGTAACGGAAGTGGACGTTCTCGAAATCGATGCGGCCCGTCGTGATCCGGATCGGCTTGGCCTCTGGACGATCCGCAACATCCAGCTGCTGATTGTGGATGGCCACCAGTTCTTCCATATCATTAACCGAGCGTTGCACGGTGCGGACATGCATGCCGGCATCACGCAGATAGCCCTTCAGGACGATGAAGGACGTGAGAACATAGGCTATCTCGCCCGGCGTTGCCTGTCCATGCGACCACAGAAGCAGGGCATATCCGACCACCGCCACCCTGAGCGCAACCAAAGTGACGCCTTGGGTTGAGTCGACGATCGTTCCGCGCACCCAACTCCGGCGCGCGCGGTGCCGCCATTTGGTCATGATATTTTCAAGCCGCTGGTCTTCGCGAACCTCGGCGCCGAAGCCTTTGACCACAGCGTTGCAACTGACCGCGTCCGCAAGCGCGCCGCCGAGCTTTGTGTCCCATTGGTTGGCAAGGCTCGCCGCCGGCGCGACATAGCTGAGCGACAGCGAAATCGAAAACGCTAGATAGATCAGAGAGCCGCAAGCAAAGATCACGCCCATGACCGGCCAGTGCCAGCCGAGCAGCGCCGTCGAACCTACCAAGATGATAAAGGACGGGAACAGCGCGACCAATATTGTGCTGTTTAGAGGGTCGAGCGCCCACATGCCGCGCGTTATCTTGCGCACTGTCGAGCCGGCGAAGCTGTTCGCATGCCAGTCTGTCGAAAAGCGCTGGACATGATAGAACGCTTCGTTCGCGACATCGGACATCATCTTCAGCAAAAGATCGTTCAGGCCAATGACGGCGATGTGGCGCATGGCGATGGCAACGAGCGCAAGCGCAATCGGTACAGAGAAGGCTGCAAGGGCCGAATGCCAGGCTGGTGCTGCCACAGCAGCGCCGCCTGCAACAGCATCGATGAGACGACCTGAATAGACCGGCATCAGCACGTCAGCCAGCGTGGAGGCAAGCATCGCAGCCGTGATGATCGCGAGCCGCACCGGCTGCCGGCTCCAGTGGCGGACAGTGAAGGCGAGTACGTGGCGACCAGTGGCGCCGCGTCCATGGACGGGGAAACGTTTCATAGTTTCCAAGCGGGCGCATCAACACGCTCGGTCCCAAAGACGTTAAAAGACAAAACTAGAATTTTCGACCTCCCCCATAACAGCATCAATTTTGGCGGGCAGCTCCTGCCGCCTCACGACGGTGATGTTCAAAAGTCGTGCCAACTGAGCGGGAACATCCGAAGGACAAATTCAGCAGGTTACCGAGCCTGGAGAAAGTCAGCCGCGATCCAGTCGAATACTTTTGCTACGGCTGCCCAGCTCGGGAGATTGGAAAAGAAGGTCGACGTATCGATTGAATTGTGAACTTGTTCTTTCTCCATCCGATAAGCGGAGTGAGTGCATCACGTTGCCTCGATCAAATAAGTACAGTTGCCATGCAGCTTTCTCAGGCCCGGGACTTAGGTGCTGATTTCAAAAGCGCGCCGCGAATACGTTCCTGCCCATATTCCGTCAATCGAATGCTCGACTGTCGGATTGTGCGCTCCCCGACACAGTGCTGTTCGGTTCGCCTCCTGGGTACCTCCCCCAGTCGATTGACGACCTGAAGAAGAAGCTTCGCTCGCAAGCTGGCACGACTCTTGAGGGTACTCCAGGTGGCGAAAGGAACTCCGGCTCGAGTCCCGTTGACTTCGGATGTTGCGAGGCTGGGCTGGAGCAAACTTTGCACCGATGAGAACGCAATGAAGGAGGCATCATGGAACTCCCGCAGGTGGAGTTAGACCTATTCCTCGAGATGACTGATGATATCGCTCAATCCGAACAGTTGTTCGAACGGATGTCTGCGTTTGCGCTGAAGTTCGATTGCCCGTGGATTGCCTATGGCCCGCTCGCATCAAAACAGGGGGTTTTCAAGCCGAACCGAGAGGGTTCTGTGGTGATGTGGAATTATCCTGCTGAATGGCAGGAGCGCTACTCGAGAATGGGCTATGCCAAAATAGACCCACTCATCAAGAAAGGTCGAAAGGAGGCGGGGCCCTTTCGATGGAGCGAGGTGTATACCGATGAAAGCATAACTGAAGATGGACGCCGCGTCTTGGACGAAGCAGCAACATTCGGCTTGAGGTCAGGCGTTACCGTCCCATTACATGGCCCTGGTGACAGCTTTAGGTTTGTGAGTTTTGCTCAATCCTCGGACTGCGAATTGCAGAATAGAACGATCACCTACCTGCAAATGGCCGCGCTGCGGTTTCATCGGATGGTTACGAAGTTCGACACTACGACTGCGTCGGAACGAGTACATAACCTGTCTCCGAGAGAAATACATTGCATTGATTGGGTGTCGAAAGGAAAATCGTCATGGGAAATAGGAACTATTTTAGGCAGATCACGAAATACGATAGATTTCCATTTAAAAAATGTAATGCGGAAGTTGGATGCGACCAGCAGAACGGTAGCTGTTGTAAAAGCTTTGAAACTTGGGATTATCGAACCGCCGTAGGTGCGCAGCTAGTTCTCCGCCCGTAGTAGCGCGCGTGATAGCCGAGAGCTCCGGCGTGCGCTCGCTCTTCGAAGCCCCAGCGCCTCGTCCATCTCGGCCTCGAGCACCTCCTGCATCACCCACCTCGTTCGATCTATCCGGGTTTCAAAGCAGAATGTCTTTGACGGCAGCGCTGGCGGTCTTACTTTCCGTCTTGATCATGGCGGCGTTCCTTCCAGGGAATCGGTGACGTTGAGCACCACCCTGTCATGACCGCCCGCTCTCAGCGAATTTGCAGAACTCAGCACGCCATTCTGTCTTAAGCGACTGACGCATGAGTGATGTGTGTCCAAAATCTGACAGCCGTCAGAAAACATGTCGGGTTCAAAACAGCGGAGCGTCTTGGGCCTGTCGGGCTTTTCGAAGCCTATCACGCAGTAACTGCGCGCCAAGGGCACTGGCACGGCCTTTGCTGGTCGAGGTGCGGCAATATAGTGTGAGGGTTAAGCCGCATGAGAACACGGAACTCGCTCGACGTAAGGGATGATCGACCTCATCCAGAAAGCTTCTCTCCGGCGGGTTCGAGGGTGCTGCGCGCGCATCTCGGCGACGGGCCAGCGATCGACGATTGAGGCTACATCTCCGGAGCGAGTGATGCCTCGAAAATTGCAATGCTGTCTCTGGTCCGACGCGCTGGAAGTTTGTGAAGAGTCGGCCCGGCAAATCGGCGAACCGGTCGGCTTAGGCTGCGAAAAAGGGTAGATGGCCGCGTTGCCGCGGTGGATCAACAGGCGGTGTCAGAAAGCCAAAGGCACACGTACACTATCGTGGCGCTTCGCAGGAGGTAGATGGGAGTAATCACCAGTGATTTTACCGGAACTTCGCTCAGCAAACACAGCCGGCAGGGTTTTGGAGATAACGACGACCACGGGATGTGTCGTAGGATGTTCATATTGTCCCCAGGACAAGTTCGCGGTCCGGCAAAGAAAAGTGTCTCATGCGAGTCATCTGGGTCTTGAAGATTTCAAGCGGTGTCTGGCCCGCGTACCGACTTCCGTCGACATTGGTTTTGCGGGATACTCCGAACCTTGGCTCAATCCGGACTGCACCGAAATGGTGGAGCACGCCTTCGCCAAAGGCCATGGCATCAGGATTTTTACGACGCTGGTGGGAATGAACGGGCAGGACCTGCAGCGATTGCAAGCCTTGCGCTTGGGCGTATTCGTGGTCCATGTTTTCGATGACGGCACCTACATGAACAGCCGCCTGGTCGGAGACAAGTATCGCGATCTGGTTCGTCAACTCGTCGACGCGGACATCCCCTTGATCCGATTCGTGGCCTTGGGCGAGCCCCACCCAGATATAGCCGACATTATTCCTACCGAAGCACTGATAAAAGCGCGGCCGGTGAGCAGTAGGGGTGGAAGCGTCGACCCTAAGATCGTTGCACCACGTCAGCCAGTGCTCGGAGCCCTAACCTGCGTGGACGAACGACAGTATCGGAATGTTCTTCTTCCAAACGGCGACGTCACCCTGTGCTCCATGGATTTTGAACGGAGTCACGTATTGGGCAACCTTCTATATGAGGGTTACTCCGATCTGTTTGAAAAGCCAGTTTTTCGCGAAATCGTCGACCGCATGAATGGAGCGGATGGTTTTCTGCTTTGCAGAATGTGTGAATTCGCCGATCCAAACGACCGGACCTGGGCGGATGCCGGCCGAGAGGGCGTGCCTGGCAATGCGGATGGCCCCACGACAAATGCACCTGCTCGCGACGCCATCGTGTTTTCGCGTGAGGCGCGGCAGTGGGCCTCGACCACATCGAAAGGGGTCTTCGGCTTCCAACCGAGCTTGTCGGCCTGCCTGCCTTGAGGTAACGCCGATCACAGGTCAACCTCGGTCGGACGGAAACAGCGTTCGTCGATCCCGATCAGCGCTTGATTACTTACTCACGGCCCACCTCGTCAACGCCTTCAGCCTCCCAGACGATCTCCTGTTCGACTCGCCTGAAGGCAGCAGCCCCAGCTGCGGCCGGGGATGGTTGCCGTCGCGGTAGTTGACGCTCTCGAAACCGATGCGGCCCTTCGCCAGCGCGTCTCCCGGTTGCTTCCGCCTGGCCTACGAACGGGCTTTCCGTCAAGGGGGTCCACGGCGGCCCCGCCCTTTTGATCCGGCGGCTCGGGCCAGTTATCGCGCAAGAGATCGGAATCCGCATTCTTCTCAAAGAGAGCGTGGCTTTCGCTGTGTCATCGGTCATCAAATAGTTTCTTGAATCAGGTTGGTGTCCGCAGCCCGAGGTTGAACGGCGAATATTGATGACCGCCGCGAAGCCGCTCGCTCGCTACGGCGCCATCGAGGAGCGCGCTCGCGAGCGGCTTCGCTACCGCCGAGCGACACAACCTCTGGCGACGCGACCCTGCTGATCTCCTTGGACCCATTCATTTGTGCGGAGGCGCTATGGGCAGCGATGGGTGGGTACGTCAACTACCTGATGCCATAGTATCGGTGCTTTCGCGGAAGGTTTAGAAGCCATCTTGTTGCAGCACATTCCCCGAAGACATCCGAATGGAGGGCAACGCAACCAACAATATTCAATGAGGATCCCGGCACCACCAGACCAAACCCAGACCAAACAAAGCTGCCTCCGGCATTCTGCTTCAATGTTAAACGACGAACATATGCCGCAAACCACTAGCCATTAAACAGCTCTCTTCTTTGACGACTATGTGCAGAGGACTTAATATGGACACCGACGCTTTCACGGCTCATGAATCTAGCGTTCGTCGTTATTGCCGGGCGTTCCCCACCGTCTTTACGAAGGCCCTTGGGGCGACGATCTGGGACGAGACGGGTAAGCCCTTTATCGATTTCCTGGTGGGTTCCGGCGCACTCAACTACGGGCACAACAATCCGGATATTATGGCGCCGGCGATTGAATATCTCGTCGGTGAGAACATTCTTCTGTCGCTTGATATGCATACGGCGGCAAAGCGTGACTTCATTGAAGGGTTCGTCGATTGGATCCTGAAACCCAGAGGCCTTTCATACAAGATTCAGTTTCCTGGGCCGACCGGCACGAACGCCAACGAAGCGGCTCTGGCGCTGGCGCGAAAATACACCGGCCGCTCGAGCGTCATGGCCTTTACGAATGCGTTCCACGGCATGTCGCTCGGCTCTCTAGCGGTGTCGGGCTCGGCCTCAACCAGGGAACTGGGAGGCGTCGCTCGCCACGATGTGATCCGTGTTCCCTATGACGGCTATCCGAGCCAAGCTTTCGATTCCGCCAGTTACATCGACAGCGTTTTGAGCGACCCGGGGAGCGGCATAGAAAAGCCTGCCGCAATCATTCTGGAGACCATCCAGGCAGAGGGCGGCATGAACGCCGCATCCGCAGCGTGGCTCACGGAAATTCAGCGCATTTGCCGCACGCATGGCATTGTTTTTATCGTCGACGACATCCAGGCAGGTGCGGGCCGAACTGGCGACTTCTTCTCATTCGAGTCTGCAAAAATCGAACCGGATATTGTTTGTCTTTCTAAGTCCCTTAGCGGTTCAGGTAGTCCGTTGTCCATCGTTCTGATTCGACCCGACTTGGATATATGGAAGCCCGGAGAACATAGCGGGACCTTCAGAGGAAACAATTTCGCCTTCGTGACGGCAGGAGCCATGTGCAAGATGTGGTCGGATAGGAAATTTACTGCAGGTGTCGAGCGGACAGCCGTCAGGCTGCAAACGCACCTCGATCGCCTGGTTGCGAAATTTCCAAGATACATCGAACAGAAGCGCGGCCGCGGTCTGATGGCCGGCCTGAAATGCCGTTCACCGGCAGTTGTCGGCCGCGTGCACGATGTCGCATTCGAAAATGGCCTTCTTATCGAATCCTCGGGGCCAAATCGCGACGTTATCAAAGTCCTCCCGCCGATAACCATCACCGATGCCGAACTCGATCGTGGCATCACCATCCTTGAACACGCACTACAGGAGCAAGACAATGCCTAGTCAGATATCTCAAGTGCCAGCCATCTCGCCGGTTTCGATCAAAGAACGGACCGGGTCGATCAACACGGCGGAGATCATCTCGGTCCTGAAAGGTGAGCTCACCGCTCTGCACATCAAGCAAGCTTTCAGCACCGAAGTAGCAGAGGAGATCACTACGAACTTTATTGGAAGCTCCGGTCTCAGAGAGCGTAAAGATGGTGTGCCCGGACAATATGTCGGTGCATCTCACTACAGAAAGGATGCAGCCACCTATTTCGCAGACGCCGAAAACGCGCGGCCGTACGTCGATGCCCTTTTTAAGAATTTGGTTGACCCGGTTCGAGCAGTATTCGGGGCGTTGAAGCGAGAGCTTCACAACCAGGGAATCGAATTGCGGCTAGCGCGTTCCGAACACGGCCAGGCCAATGTTTGTCGCGGCCTCAGTTGGTCGGGCACAGGCACGTTTTCCTTGGATCCCCACGACGACGTCGCTCAAGTCTTACGTGCTGGCGATGATTACGAGCTTTCTGCGGTGGCGCACAATACGGTCGCAGCGCTCAACCTCTATCCCAGCATGCCTGAGGAAGGCGGCAATCTGAAGCTCTGGAGCCACAAGCCGACGGTTGCGGACCGGATATCGCAAGGTGTGGAGACCACTGGATACCCCTATTCGGCAGCCTATCTGGAGGCCGTCCCTTGCCGCGAGTTCGAGCTCAAAACTGGGGATATCGCCCTAATCGATGGCGGCTTCGTTCACGGGGTTACCGGTCAATCAGGCAACGGAAAGCGTCGCGTGCTGCTGAATTGCTTTTTCGGATTTGCGCGGCCAGATCTTGTTCTCTGGTGGACCTGAGTGGATGTCCCCGACCGCGGGTCATATCGGCCTGAGTGGGAGCGCCGCGGCGAACAGAAGCCACAAAAGCTCCTGAACCGTCTAGCAGGAGCGGGAAGTAGTCGGCGGTGGCCAGGGAGGCGCCGCCGACGTCGTCCTGATTGTGGGCGATACAGGTGCCGCCCCTCCGGTGTTCAGCTTTGATTGTGCCGATGACGGGCTCGACCGCGTGGCGGTTCCCTTGTCTCGCGATTCATTTCCGGTGTCATGTTCCACCTAGTGCTGAAAACTCCAACCTGGGCTTTGCGGCACGTTGTGCCAGGATGCGCCGGCTACTCAGGGCAGAAGAACTCTTCACCCCAGAACTGGGTATTCGGGTCTCTCCACCCAGGGCGCGCCAGCTCCTCATCCGACAGACTGAAGGTGTCTTCGGGATCATATCAGACGGCCATCAGCCGCATCGGAATTCGGCGGTTCGCAATTTGGATCACGTGAGACTGGGGAGCCAATTTACCGCAAATATGCACTTTTGAAAGGACGTCCAAATGTCTCCGGTGGAATTCACAGCGGGCGCTGCAAACGCCAGTCATTTCCGCAACACCGCTTCGGTCATTGATCGGACGCGAATGCATTTCGAACGGGCTCACCAACGTGGTCTCATGGGTGTTTACGGGCGGTCTTTAGAGGGGAGGGCGGTCATGATCACGGAGGGCGAGCGTCGAGGCGATACCATGGCCGACTACGTACGTTGTTGCTACCTCGGCTTGGACAATCATCCAGCTATCGTTGCAGGCGCGGTTGCCGCGATAAAGGAATACGGATCACTCCACTGGTCTTGTGCACGCACGCGCCTGAATTTCGGACTCGTTGGTGAACTTGAGGGATTGCTTTCCCAACTCTTTGGGGCGCGGATTATTACTTACTCGACGGTTATGATTGCCAACATGGGCGCACTGCCAATCATCGCCTCCGGACATTTAACGGGAGGTCAAAGACCTGTCATGGTGTTCGACCGTCTGGCACATGCCTCGCTTGCCTTTCATAAGCCAGTTGTGGCCGAGGAGACCCAAGTCGAGACAATTCCTCACAATGACCTCGATGCTTTGGAGCAGCTTTGCCGCAAGCATCCAATCGTCGCTTACGTCTGCGATGGCGTCTATTCGATGGGCGGCTTCGCGCCGATCGAAGGGCTTCTTGAGTTGCAGGAAAAGTATGGCCTTTTTCTTTACATCGACGACGCACACGGAATTTCACTATTTGGCGAAAGTGGCGAAGGTTTTGCGCGCTCGCAATTACCCAACGAGCTAGGTGAGCGCACGATCGTCGCGGCGTCCCTCGCCAAGGGCTTCGGCGCGTCGGGCGGCATGCTCATGCTGGGAACGGCATATCAAGAAGAGCTATTTCGTTGCTACTCCATTCCGCATGCCTTCTCGGCTTCGCCCAACGTTGCAGCTGTCGGTGCCGCTATGGCCTCGGCGAAAATCCACCGCACGAGCGAGCTCAGGGTTCGCCGAGATCAATTGATCGACCGCATCGCCCTGTTCGACGATCTCATCAACACAGATCAGCGAGGCGCTCCTCTGCCAATTCGCATGATTAATGTGGGCGATGAATTTGCGGCTATTGATTTCGCAGCACGCCTATTCGATGATGGCTTTTACACTTCCGTCACGTTCTTTCCGACGGTCGCTCGGGGCCATGCGGGCATACGCATCTGTCTTACAGCGAGTCACGATCTGTCAGACTTGGCGCGGCTCTGTAATAAGATTCAGATCCACGGACAATCCGTGTTTACCGCAACAGAGGAGCCTCACTGAACACCAAGAATTGTCAGTCGTCCGTGAACAACGAGATTAGTCAGGCTTCGAGTCCTCTCGGCTGACTGGGCTGCGATGAGAAGCCACAAAACCTGTGAACCAGTTGAGCAGGAGGGAGAAGTTGTAGCCGGCGGCGGCGTTGAGGGCGTCGCCCTGCTGGCCGGCGAGGAGTTGCGGCTCATCCGGTGCTCAGCCTTGATGTGGCCGATGCTCTATGGGCTTGCGAGCGTGTGGCCGCCATAGGGATTGCCGGGCAGCGCTTTTTGCATGCAGGGCGAACTGGCCGCCCGGACGCTTCAGCGTGGTGGCCACCGACACCTTCCCCCCGAACTCGTAGGGCATATGCGCCTTCCCTTGCCAATGCATTCCACCTCGTGCGCGTGCAGGCAGTAGATCTTGCGGACGCGCTGGCGCTGACGTTGCTGGAGAACGGTGGCGGCCTGGTAGAGCGGCCATTTGAAGAGCGCGTCCAGCCCCGCATTGCCGGCGATCTGGCGACCAATGTCGCGAATGGTCCGGCCGACATAGTCTTGAGCCTGCGCAGCGCCTTGTTGGCCCGCTTGAACTGCTTGGCGTGGGCATAGCGCTGGTGGCTGATCAGCGCCAGCTTGCCGACCCGCACATAGCTCTGGCGCAAATGGAGGCCCGTCCTCTTGGCCAGCCGCACCAGCCGCTCGCGCGCCCGGTGGATGAGCTTGGCGTCGGTCGGGAACATGACGTTCTTCGGCTGCACGGTGGTGTCGGTCCTCGGACTGATCCGGGGATCACCTGGCGCGTGTCGGCCGGCTTCATCGCCCCGGTCTTGACCGCAAGGCTGAGTCTCGCCTGCAACAGCGCCACGATCCGCTCCTCGCCCATGCGGCTGCGCCAACGCGTCATCAACGAGCGGTCGAACGGCAGCGTATGGCAAAAGAACGTCTCCCGGTCAGATACTGGAAATAGGGGTTCTCCACCCAGCGCTCGCACAGCACCTCGTCGGACAGGTTGAAGGTGTGCTTGAGGATCGCCAGCCCCGCCATCAGCCGGGTCGGCAGCGGCGGCATGCGGGGGCCGTCCGAATAGACCGCGCCAAAACGCTCCTCCAGCATCGGGCAGTCGATCGCATCCGCCAGCCGCACCAGCTCGTGCTTCATGCTGATGATCTGGTCGAGCCTGGAGCGGAACAGGTCCTGCTCTCCCGTCTCGCGCTTCTCGCGTGGCCCCGACATTCGCCGTCCCTCGATTCGCCCGCCGCCGGCCGAGCGAATCACGTTTCGGTTACAGCGTCTATGAAGCGCCCCGCCCACTTGTCTGATTCTAGGAAGGCAGACTATGTACAAAGGGCCGATTCAATTTGAATTCTAGAACAATCGTCATGCCACTCCATATGTAGCAAACCATTTAGTATGCGAAGGATGCGACACTTCCCGCTCTCGGGACTGGTCAACATGAGCTGAAAAAGGAAGGCTGCGACTTCGCAAAGCCCGGCGTGAGACTGGGCTGCTTGCGGAGCCGTCATGCCTTTGATCATCTTGTCGCAAAAAGAGCTGCCGCTCACGACCGCATCGCTCTCGGCGAATCAAAGAGCACGGAAAACGTGTATCGGATCGGGCACACTCACCATCGTAAGCTGCCATGACAGGTCGAATGTTCGCAAGTGCGACCTCGGCAAGCTGCGAGGTGGCGACCTTTACGTACAATGGCGTTGTGTTGATGCTTCGGTGCCCTAGAAGATCGACGACCTCGTTGACCGGCCTTCACTGCTTGACGAGCTGGGTAGCAAGACTGTGGCGCAGGAGATGCGCACCTGCGACTCGCCCGAGTTCAACCCCGCCATGTCGCAAACGCGCATTTGAATGCTGCCACGGGCGGCGTGAAGGACAGGAACAGATACGGACTATCCACCTTCGGTCGAGCGCGCAGGACGTAGTCGGCGAGCGCGGCGCCGGTCTCCTCGAGCGGCGGCGCCACCCGATCCCGCTTGCCCTTGGTGCGCCGGACCGATACCTCGCCAGCACGCCAGTCGATATCCTGCAGCTGAATGGCGCGTAGCTCACCGTTGCGAATGCCCGTCGTGGCGAGTAGCAGCAGGGCTCGATCGCGGATGTCGACGGGCGTCGTTGCGCCGATCGCATCGATTGTCGCCGAAGGTCATCCCATGAAGACGCGGCGGCAAATGCGCCAAACCGCTTTGATGGGTCCGCGGCTTCGGTGCCGGCGAAGCCCTCCGCCTCTACCTGCTGGCCATCCAGGCCCAGAAGCAACTGGTCCTCGGGCAGGCCCTCCGCCCTTGGCCCGAAGCGATAGCGCTGCAACTCCTTGATGATTTGGCGGAGCCTCTCATTCTCCGCACGCGCGGCCAGAAGCATCGCCTGAAGCCAAAACCTCGAGGCGTTGACGGCTGAGCACGTCCTCGCTGCTGTCGAGCATCCGCTGTCGCTATCGGCCACCACCTCCCGCCAATGAGGCGTCCTTGGAACGACGCGGCCGAGATCCTGTCATGGTGGCCTTCGGATGTGAGAAGTCGCCGCCGTGCGCGTGATGCCAGGGCTCGCTTGGCTTGACCACGGCCCTGTCCGAAGGCAGCCTGTTCCAGGCGTTCGCCATGGCCCCTAGTGCAGCAGGTCCGTAAGTTCGCGCATGCGCAGAATGTGCGGGAGTGGCCGGCGCCGCGTCCTTCGTCACTGAATGGTTTGTGCCGCCGGCCGACAGATTAAGAGGGGGCGAACTCACCGCCGTTGACATCGATGATGGCGCCGTTAATGAAGTCGGAATCCGAGCGAACAAGAAACTTAATGACGCGGCTGATGTCTTCGGGCCTGCCGAGCCGGCCGATCGGGATCCGCGCGAGTGCAGCGCGGTTTCCGGGCCTCTCGGGCGGTCCCGTCATATTGCTTAAGACACGGCCAGGGCAGATCGTGTTCACCGTGATACCAAGCCCGGCGTATTCGCTCATGATCGACCGGGCGAGCCCTGCAAGCGCGCTCTTCGAGGCAACGTAGCTCGCTCCGGCGATCTTCGGCTGCGTACGCGCCGCGAGTGAACTGATCAGGACGATACGGCCTTGCCGGGCTTCCGCCATACCGGGCAACACCTCGCGGCAACAGAGGAAGGCGCCCGTGAGGTTCACCCGGATAACATCATCCCATTTGGCAAGCGGCATATGGCCGAGAGCGACACGCTGATCGTTTGGACCTTTCGGCGAGTAGCCAGCATTGCAGACAAGCGCGGATACCGTTCCCCACCGCTCGCGGACATTGGCGAAGAACCGGCAGACGCCGCGTTCGTCACGGAGGTCGACCGTGTCGGCGTGGATATTCCAAGCTGGAAAACGGGCGCGTAGATCGACAGCGGCAGCCTCCACCCGCTCTCTCGTCTGGCTGAAGAAAGCGACGCGCCAGCCAGCGTCGATTAGATGCGCGACGGTCGCAAACCCGATCCCGGTTGCCCCGCCGGTGACGACCGCAACGCCCATTGATTTGGTGTTTTCTGTCGTCATCAAACGGAACCCACGTCGCGCACGACGTTCTGGTCAACCGCGCCGCCGAAAAGGGAAAGAGCAGGATGGGCGTTGGGGGCGGCGACGACCTTGACTAGCCACGGCCTTTCAGAGGCGAGCGCCTCGAGAGCAGGCCCTATGTCGTCCGGTACCCTGACGACGGTCGCGCCGCAACCGCACGCCCGGGCGATTGCTGCGTGGTCGACTGGAGCGAAATGGCAGGCGCTCGTACAGGGTCCTAACGGCATTGCTTCGGCATGCCTTTGGAAGCCGAGCACGCCATTCTTTAGCACGATTACGACGACGGACACGCAGTTGCGTACCATCGGCGCGGCGGCGCCACAGGTCGATGTGTTGGAGGATTTGACAAAGAGCGTTGATCGTGACCGCAGCATGGACCACGAGGCACAGCGCCTCGTAGGTGCAACCGACCTCGGTTGGATCGACGCCGATATGGATGTTGCACGCGCCAGGCGTGATCTGGCGCCAACTGTCTGTTCCATTCTGGTTGGTGCGCGTTCCGACAGGCTCGCCTTGAAAGCCTCCGGAAGTGATGGCACGAGGATGGCCGCGGGCGGCCCGTTTTGGGTGGTAACCACTGCAATCCTGCTTAAGACGCGTTCAAAGTCGTCTGCCATGGCGCCCCCCATCTTCTCCTGCCGGTAGGCGAGCTGGCGGGATGCCAATCGTACCGCAGGCGAGGAGGACGGCAGACGGCAGGCTCTGGCCAAACAAGGGCTTCAACGCACGCGCGATCGCCTGTGCGACGGTTTCTTCCATGATCTAACCCGTGATAGTGTCGAGGAGCGCCGCGCGCTGAATTAGGAAGCGGTCGAAAGCATTTGCGACGAAGGCGATCTCATCCTCCCCCATCGGTGTTGAGAGGCAAGCGGCGGCCGCTTTGGGCAGAATGATGCCTTCCGTGGCGAAGAAGCGAGTTAATTCCGTCATCACGGCCACCTCCTGTAGGGTAAGGAAACTTTCTCGGAACTCTCGCGGCGGCTTGCGCCGCGGGTGAAGGCGAAAGAGGGAAGTGGCTCCAGTGACGCTGAAAGGGGCGCCGTGCCGCGCGATGATGCGTTCGAGCCCGTTTCGCAGTTTGTCCCCCAGCCGCTCGAGGTAATCGAAGGCAGCGCGGTCGAGGGCTTCCATCGCGGCGAGTCCTGCTGCCATCGAGAGCGGATTGGCTGAAAAGGTGCCGCCCTGCGGCAGAGCAGGACCGCCTGATGCGGCCTCGAAGACTGCCATCACCTCGCTGCGGCCTCCGATCGCGCCGATGGGGAGCCCGCCGCCAATGATCTTGCCGAGCGCGAAGAGATCGGGGGCGAGCCCATAGAGCGCAGAGGCGCCTTCGTAACCCTGTCGGAGGTTGAGAACCTCGTCGCTGATAACAAGGATACCGTGACGACGGGCCGTCTCTTGGATGGCGGATACGAAATCCGGCGTGGGCGAAATGAGCCCACTGCGGCTCGGCATGGGATCAACGAGGACGGCTGCGAGACGCCCTGCATGTTCCGTGATCAGCCGGCGCGCGCCCTCGGCGTTGTTGAAGCGCAAAATCACAACGTCATCGAGCACAGCTGGCGGCATGCCGCGATAAGAAAGAGTGGGCGCGGGATGTTCGGGATCGCCCCACGTTTGAGGCGTTGCAGCCTGGCTGACCTCGACCCAGTCGTAGGCGCCGTGATAGGCTCCCTCGATCTTGGCAATGGCGGGACGTCCCGTGAACGCCCGCGCCGCCTTAATCGCAAACATGACCGCCTCGGTACCGGTATTGACGAAGCGGATGCGGTCAAGATGCGGAATTCGGGCGCAGAGAAGCTCAGCAAGATCGATTTCAATCTCGGTCGGGTTGGCGAAGCAGCATCCGCTTCTGAGCTGCTGCGTCACGGCCTCGATCACGGGCGGGAAGGCGTGGCCATGGATGAGGGTCGTGAAGTTGCCGTTGAGGTCTAGGAGACGACGGCCATCAACGTCGACAAGAAACGCACTCTCTCCGTGATGCATGTAGCGGGGAATGGGATCGCGCTCGATAGTGATCCGCGTGGTGCCGTCCGGGAAAACCCTGCGCGCCCGGCCGAAAGTCTCGGCAGAACGGGGTCCGACGAGCGGAGGGGGGGGCAGGGCTGGTTGCTCTAACACCGCGGCTATCCTCTTGCTGTGGCCTGGGAATTACTCGCGCGACATAGCCGCCGCAAAAAATCAGAAGACAATTGTCCACCGCAGATAAGTTCAATTGCCTAGAGGTTCCCAGAAACAAAATTAGGTATCATTCACTTTGCGACGACCGCACTTGATTTTGCACTACAAGTTTCCTCTTCAATAGCTTCCCCTGGTGCGGCGACTTGAGGGGCTGATGATTGTCTTTGTTCACGGAAATGGAGAGATCGACCAACTGATTAAGTTCACCGCACGCTGAATTATCGCCTCGGTCCGGACACGGTCGGGTGAAGCGGCTATGACATGTCCCATGCGATCTCGATAGTCGCCTTTCCTCACGATAGGGGTATTGGGCTCGACACAAAATTGCACCTCTGCGACACCCGGTACAGCAGCAGCCTGACTGCCGCCATGGATCCAATCGACGATGCCATCACGGTCAGGAATTAGGACCCGGACGGCCACAATGTGTGAATGCCTTCTGCGCAAATCCCATTCGTGGCCGACGGCAAGCTTGATGTGTTCGGTGATAAGATCGACTCCATAAGCCAGCCGAACCAATTGAGAACCCGTCCCGCCCAAAAGTCGCGGATTCACTTCAATGACGACAGGGCCAAGCTTCGTCCACCGGAGTTCAACATTCGTGGGACCCCAGCCAAGGCCGAGAATTCGCAAGCAGCTCAGCGAAACGTCGGCGATTCGCTCGTGCTCGTCATCTGTCAGCGAGGCTGGCTGGGTGCCGCTATGAAAGACGAAATGCGGTGGGGGGCCGTAGTCAGCGGCGGCAATCGCAACGACCTCATTTCCCATTATCTGAGCGATATAATGCGGACCATTCGCGTATTCTTCAACAAGTATCCTCGGCGAAGATCGCCAAATGTGCTTCCCACCCAATAGGTAGGTGGTATGTTCGGCTAACTCATCGACGGTGCTGCATAATCGCACACCGATGCTGCCGCTGCCTATGGCTGGCTTCAGAATCACCGGCAGGCCGATCTCGGCGGCAGAGATTTCAACCTCCGCTGCATTCGCTGCTAAGCGATAAGCAGGTATTGGAATGCCGGCCTCC
>NZ_RZSL01000500.1:0-4514 GCF_003997355.1 Mesorhizobium sp. M1E.F.Ca.ET.041.01.1.1
TCCCTATATGACCCAGGCTGCCTATCCGCGCATGGATGAGCCGATGTCGCCGGTCGAGCAGATGCCCGCAAGCGAGATCGACTGCCGCAACGAGCTGAAACGCATGGGCGTCGTCTATACGGATATCCAGCCGATCCATGAAGGCCAGTGCGGCATCGACTTCCCGGTGAAGGTTTCGGCCATCGGCAGCGTCGAGATGAAGCCCGCCGCCACGCTGACCTGCAACATGGCCGCGACCTTTGCCGCCTGGACCAGGAACGAACTCGTGCCGGCAGCCCGCTGGCGCTATTTCTCCGGCGTCAGGGCCATCCACCAAGGCTCGAGCTATTCCTGCCGTAACATCGCCGGCGAAGGCGTGCTCTCGGAGCACGGCAAGGGCAACGCGCTCGACGTCATGAGCATCGAGCTCAACAATGGCGACGACATCGACGTCCGCAAGCCCGGCCTGTTCGCTTTCCGCACCCGCGGCTTCCTCAACAACGTGCGCGCCGACGGCTGCCAGTATTTCAACACGGTGCTCGGTCCGGGCTACAATTACGATCACCGCAACCACTTCCACTTCGACGTCAAGAACCGCAGGAGCGGCTACCGCGCCTGCCGCTAAAGCAATCCCGAAACCTCTGCCCAATGCGCGCAACGCGACATAGAGTGGCCGTGCATCGACTTGGGAGTGGTCTCTCTTGGGTGAGCGGAGCCTTCGGCGGCGCGCCGCGATCTGGCTGGCGGCGTTTTGCGCTTTCTATCTGGCATTTGCCTATCTCGCCGCGCCGGAATTCTGGACCTGGCGGGAGCGCGGCTTCCGCACACAGCGTTTCGAGATGGTGACGCACACGCCGCAAGGAATTCCGGGCGACCCGATCAATGTCGGCCTTGTCGGTACCGAAAAGGAAGTGGTCCACGCTTTTGCCGTCGCCGGTTGGGACACGGCCGACGCCGTCACGCTCAGGACCGCTATCGACATCGGCGAAAGCGTCCTGTTCTCCCGTCCCTATCCCGATGCGCCGATGAGCAGGCTGCTGTTCGAAGGCCGCGCCCAGGACCTCGCCTTCGAAAAGCCGGTCGGCGACAGCGCCGACCGTCGCCACCATGTCCGCTTCTGGCAAACCAACACGGTCGGCGACGACGGCCGCCGCCCGCTCTGGCTGGGCGCTGCCAGCTTCGACCGCGGCGTCGGCCTCAGCCACGACACCGGCGCCATCACCCACCATATCGGCCCGGACATCGACGCCGAGCGCAGCTTCCTGATCGGCGGCCTCGATGCGGCAGGCATGCTGATTTCGACCAGCGAGATACCGGGGATTGGCGCCACGAAAAGCGGCAGGAATGGCGGCGGCGATCCGTATTTTACCGACGGCATGGCGGTAATCGGCGTGCTGAAGACCCTGCCGTGACCGCGCGGCGAGGTCAGGTCGCGGTGATGACGATCTTGCCGAACGGGCCTTTCTCAAGATGCCCGAACGCCTGCGGCACGTCGTCGAAGCCGTAAACCTTGTCGACCACTGGTTTGATGCGGAGAGCTTCGATCGCCTGATTCATGCGCTCGAAGCTGCGGCGGTGGCCGATGGAAATGCCCTGCACGACGATGCGGTTGCGCATGAGCGGCACGACCGGAAAGCTGATCTCCGTCGCGCCGAGCAGGCCGATGATCGACAGCCGGCCATCGGCGGCGAGCGCGTTCAACGACCGCCGTGCGTTGTCGCCACCGACCATCTCCAGAATGTGGTTCACGCCCAGCCCATCCGTCAACTTACGGGCTGCCTCGTCCCAGGCCGGCTGGGTGCGATAGTTGATCACCTGCCAGGCGCCGAGTTCCTTGGCGCGCTTGAGCTTCTCGTCGCTGCTCGAGGTGACGATGGCGCGCAGGCCGAACGCCGCGGCGAACTGCAGCGCAAACAGCGAGACGCCACCAGTGCCCTGGATCAGGATGGTCTGGCCCGGCACCGGCCTTGTCGCCTCGGTCATCGCGAACCAGGCAGTCAGCGCCGCGATCGGCAGCGTCGCTGCCTCGATATCGCTGAGCGAAGGCGGCGCGAGCACCGCGGCATCTTCACCGAAGACGACATGCTCTGAAAGCGTGCCCGGCAGCGATGAGCCCAGCGTGTGTCTGTGCAGCACCGGCGGCGCATCGCCGTCCGGCCAGTCGGCAATCACCTGGCCGAGCACGCGCTGTCCGACCTGAAATCGGCTGACCGCGCTGCCGATGGCGACGATCTCGCCCACCGCGTCCGATGTCGGCACGAAGGGGAAGGTAAGATCGGGAATGAGCATGCCATCCACGATCAGCTTGTCCTTGTAGTTCAGCGAGACAGCTTTCGTACGCACCAGAAGCTCGTGCGGGCCGGGCTCGGGAATCTCGCCTCTCACCGGGTTCAGTTTTGACAGGCCGAAGCCCGTCATCTGCCAGGATCTGTTGCCGTCGGTACTCATGCGTCTCGCTCCTTGATTGATGGCCGAGCGAAGACATTTATGCGATCCAACTATGGAAAATAGTGCCGCAATGCGGGATATTTGGCAACAAATTGAAGAGAAGAACTCTACAAAGGATGCATCGTGGATTCGGTAGACCTGCAAGGCATTGTCGCATTCGTCCACGCCGTGGAGGCCGGCAGCTTCACCGGCGCCGGCGAACGGCTGCGTGTAACGAAGTCCGCCATCGGCAAATCCGTCGCGCGGTTGGAGCAGCGGCTCGGTGTTCGCTTGCTTAACCGCACCACCCGCAGCCTCAGCCCCACCAGCGAAGGCGCGAGCTATTACGAAGCCTGCGTGCGGGCCCTGGCCGAGATCGAGGCCGGGCAGGCGCTGCTCGCCTCACGCCGGCAGGTTCCGTCCGGCAGGCTGCGCGTCGACGTGCCGCTTGCCTTTGGCCGCACATGCGTCGCCCCGGTGCTGTTCGGCATCTCTAGCCGTTTCCCGGAGCTGACGATCGAGATCTCCTTCAACGACCGGCGCGTCGACCTGATCGAGGAAGGCATCGACCTTGCGGTGCGCATGGGCGATCTCGACGACAGCCTGTCGCTCGCGGCGCGCCGCATCTACGCCCAACGCTCGGCAATCTTCGCGGCTCCCGCCTATCTCGAAAGGCACGGCAGGCCGCGGTCCATCGACGACCTCGCCGGCCACAGCGTCATCGGCTATGGGCGTGAGGGCGTTGTTCGTCCCTGGACCATAAGGGACGCCGACGGCCGTCTGACGACATTCGTGCCCAAGGCCAGGCTCGTCCTCGGCCACGGCGAACCGATGCTCGATGCGGCCCTTGCAGGCTGCGGCATCACCTTTCTGCCGACCTGGCTGGCAGCCGACAGCCTGAAGCGCGGCGAGCTTGAAATGGTCCTGTCCGACTGTCTGGTCGAAAACATCGTCGTGCACGCGGTCTGGCCGGTGACGCGCGCGCTCACGCCGAAGGTCCGGGTCGTCATCGACGCGCTCGTCGAACATTTTTCGGCGCCGCCCTGGGATGCCGTCTGAATGGCCAGCGCCTGCGCTCCAAAATTGTCATGCTCCAAATAGCGGCGGACTATTTTCGAATGCACCGCGGCAATGCTATTGACCAGGCATGCTTTATGTTGAAATCGCCGTCGTGGCCGTCCTCATCCTGGTGAACGGCCTTTTGGCCATGTCGGAGCTCGCCATCGTCTCGTCGCGGCCGGCCCGCCTCAAGGCGATGATCGACCGCAACGTCAGGGGGGCCGGCCGCGCGCTGGCGCTGGGCTCCAATCCCGGCAAGTTCCTGTCGTCGGTGCAGATCGGCATCACCCTGGTCGGCGTTCTCTCCGGCGCCTTTTCCGGCGCCACGCTCGGCGAGCGGCTGGCGCAATATCTGGCTTCGACGGGCATCCGCGAGAACATCGCCGATCCCGTCGGCGTCGGTATCGTCGTCGCGATCATCACCTATGCCTCGCTGATCGTCGGCGAGCTCGTGCCGAAGCAGATTGCGCTGAGGGATCCGGAACGCGTCGCCGTCAGGGCGGCGCCTGCGATGACCATCCTCGCCACCGTCTCGGCGCCGCTTGTCTTTCTGCTCGATGTTTCCGGCCGCGCCATTCTCTGGCTGCTCGGCCAGTCCGGCGAGTCGGAAGAAAAGGTCACCGACGAGGAAATCAAGATGCTGGTCGCCGAGGCCGAACATCACGGCACCATCGAATCCGACGAGCGGCGCATGATCGCCGGCGTCATGCGCCTCGGCGACCGCGCCGTGCGCGCCGTGATGACGCCGCGCACCGAAGTCGACTGGATCAACCTGCAATCCGACGAAGCAGCCATCAGGCGGCTCCTGATGGAGACCCAGCATTCGCGCCTGCCCGCCGGCGACGGCAATGTCGATGACATGGTCGGCGTCGTCCAGACGCGCGACGTGCTGTCGGCGATCCTCGGCGGCAAGGTGCTGGAACCGCGCCAGCATGTGCGCGCCGCGCCCATCGTGCATGACCAGGCCGACGCGCTCGACGTCCTGCAGAAGTTGAAGGAGTCGGACGTCCCGATGGCGCTCGTCCATGACGAATACGGCCACTTCGAAG
>NZ_RZSL01000501.1:0-4489 GCF_003997355.1 Mesorhizobium sp. M1E.F.Ca.ET.041.01.1.1
GGTCCGTGCCCTATCGGGTCTATGCCCATGACGACACCGGCGAGATCGCCCTGACCTTCTTCCATGCCCATGCCGCATATCTGCAGAAGATGCTGCCGGAAGGCGAGCATGTCGTGATCTCCGGCCGCATGGAATGGTTCAACGGCCGCCCGACCATGGTCCATCCCGATCATATCGCGCCGATCGACGAGGCCGAGGGCCTGCCGCTGGTCGAGCCGGTCTATCCGCTTACCGCCGGCCTGTCGGCAAAAGTGCTGCGCCGCGCCATCGGGCAGGCGCTCGGTCGCCTGCCTGAACTGCCGGAATGGCAGGACGACGCCTTCATGCGTCGCCACACTTTTCCGTCCTTCGGCGATGCGCTTACCCGCATCCACAATCCGGCGGATCCGATCGACGTCGCCGTCGAGGGTTCGGCCTGGCGCCGCCTGGCTTACGACGAATTCCTCGCCGGGCAGGTGTCGCTGGCGCTGGTGCGGGCAAGAATCCGCCGGCTGTCAGGCCGGCCGCTCACCGGCGACGGCCGCATCGTCGAGCGGCTGCGCGCGGCCCTGCCTTACAAGCTCACGCCCAGTCAGGAATTCGCGCTCGGCGAGATCAATGCCGATCTGGCCGACCCCGAACGCATGCTGCGCCTGTTGCAGGGCGACGTCGGCTCCGGCAAGACCGTGGTTGCCCTGCTCGCCATGGGGCGAGCGGTCGAGGCAGGCGGCCAGGCCGCGCTGATGGCGCCGACCGAGATTTTGGCACGCCAACACCTGGCGACCATCGCGCCACTGGCGGAAAAAGCCGGCCTTTGCGTCGCCATTCTGACCGGGCGCGAAAAAGGCCGCGAGCGCACCGAGACGCTGGAAGGTCTTGCCGACGGCACGATCGACATCGTCGTCGGCACCCACGCGCTGTTCCAGGAAACGGTCACGTTCCACGACCTCGTGCTTGCCGTCGTCGACGAGCAGCACCGCTTCGGCGTCCACCAGCGGCTGGCGATCACCGCCAAGGGCGACGCGCCCGACATGCTGGTGATGACGGCGACCCCCATCCCGCGCACGCTGGTGCTCACCGCCTTCGGCGACATGGACGTCTCGAAGCTGACCGAAAAACCCGCCGGCCGGCAGCCAATCCGCACGGTCACCTTACCGATGGAGCGGCTGGACGAACTGGTCGGGCGCATGCGCGACGCCGTCGCCGAAGGCCAGAAGATCTACTGGATCTGCCCACTGGTCGAGGAATCCGAAGAGATCAAGCTGATGTCGGCTGAGGACCGTTTCGCTTCGCTGAAGCCGCTGTTCGGCGACCAGATCGGCCTGGTGCATGGCCGCATGAAGGGTGCCGAGAAGGACGAGGCGATGCGCGCTTTCAAGCAGGGCGAGACGCGCATCCTGATCGCAACCACCGTCATCGAGGTCGGCGTCGACGTGCCGGACGCCACCATCATGGTTATCGAACATGCCGAGCGCTTCGGCCTTGCGCAACTGCACCAGTTGCGCGGCCGCGTCGGGCGCGGCGACCGGGCCTCCTCCTGCGTGCTGCTCTACAAGGACCCGCTCGGCGAGACGGCGAAGCGCCGGCTTTCCGTGATGCGCGAGACCGAAGACGGCTTCCGCATCGCCGAGGAGGATCTGAAGCTGCGTGGCGAAGGCGAGTTGCTGGGCACCCGCCAGTCCGGCACTCCCGGCTTCCAGGTGGCGCGCATCGAGTTCCATGCCGATCTGCTCGAGGCCGCGCGCGACGACGCGCGGCTGATCCTGTCGCGCGATCCGGACCTGCAGTCCGAACGCGGCGAAGCGCTTCGGCTGCTGCTTTACCTGTTCGGTCGCGACGAGGCGGTGCGCTTGCTGCGGGCCGGCTGAGGCCCGGCGCCGACTGGCGGGTTGGCAAGCGGACCCTCGATCCGTTCGCCGTTCAGCGTCACCAGCTTGGTCTTGACCTCCGGCGCCACAAGGCCGGCCGAAACGATCAGCTTGGCGCCATCCTCGATGCTCATGTCGAGCAGCACGATCTCGGATTTCAGCACATACATCAGGAACCCCGTGGTCGGGTTCGGCGTGCAGGGCATGAACACCGCGATCAGCGGATCGCCTTCCTGGTCGAGCTTCTGGTTGATCTCGGTTTCCTTCTCGCTGGCGACGAAGACCAGCGACCAGACCCCTTTTCGCGGATATTCGACCAGCCCGACCTGGCGGAACATGTCGCCCTTGTTCGACAGCACCGTCTCGAAGATCTGCTTCAGCGAGCTATAGATGCCGCGCACCAGCGGCATGCGGCCAAGCAGCCGCTCGCCGAAATTGACGATGGCGCGGCCGACGATGTTCGCCGTCATGAAGCCGATGAACGTGATGAGCACCAGCGCCACGATCAGCCCGAAGCCGGGGACCGGGAACGGCAGATAGGTGTCGGGATTGTAGCGGGCCGGAATGTATGGCTTTACCCAGGAATCGACCCACCCGATAAGAGACCAGGCGATATAGGCGGTGATCGCCAGCGGCGCGCAGACGACGAAGCCCGTCAGGAAATAGTTCCTGAGCCGGGCAATACCAGAGGTCTTCAGGGCGTCGGACATAGGATCACCGCAGCGCAGATTGCGACGCTGAGATTAGTGAACCGCGGGCTTGTTTGGAACTGCGAAGTTTTTAAAGAAGGTTGGCTAAGGCGAGGCTTTCAGCGTTCCAGATGGAAGCTGCTTCCGTTTGGAATTAGCCGAAACATCCTTCCCTTCGTCATCCTCGGGTCTGCGCAGGAGCTTTCGCTCCTGCTCCGCCCGTGGATGACGAAAGAAGGGACCATCCGCAGCCGTACTTCGAACTGCGCGAGGCAAGCTAACGGTACTATTCCACCGTCACCGATTTCGCCAGATTGCGCGGCTGGTCGACATCCGTGCCCATGAACACGGCGGTGAAATAGGCGAGCATCTGGACCGGCAGCGCATAGATGATCGGCGAGATGATCTCCGGCACTTCGGGCAGGATGATCGTCTCCATCGTCTTGATGCCCGCCTGGGCGGCGCCCTTGGCGTCGGTGATGAGGATGATCTTGCCGCCGCGCGCCGCCACTTCCTGCATGTTCGACACGGTCTTTTCGAAGATGCGGTCATGCGGCGCGATGACGATCACCGGCATGTTCTCGTCGATCAGCGCGATCGGTCCATGCTTCAACTCGCCGCCGGCATAGCCTTCGGCATGGATATAGGAGATTTCCTTGAGCTTCAGCGCACCTTCCATGGCAAGAGGGAAATTGGTGTCGCGGCCGAGATAGAGCACGTCCTTGTAACGCGAGAGCTCGCGCGAGATGCGTTCGATCTGCTCGTCGAGCTTGAGCACTTGGGTGGCGTAGCGCGGCGCCTCGGAAAGCTCGCGCACCAGCCGCCTCTCCTCATCGCGCGCGATCGTTCCGCGCGCGACGCCTGCCCGCACGGCGAGCGAAGCCAGCACCGACAGTTGGCAGGTGAAAGCCTTGGTCGAGGCGACGCCGATTTCGGGCCCGGCAAGCGTCGGCAGCACGACGTCGGATTCGCGCGCCATGGTCGATTCCCGCACGTTGACGACCGCGCCGATCTTCATGCCGGCCTTGCGGCAATAGCGCAGCGAGGCCAGCGTGTCGGCGGTCTCGCCCGATTGCGAGATGAAGAAGGCCGCATCGGTGGCCGACAGCGGCATCTCGCGGTAGCGGAATTCCGAGGCGACATCGATGTCGACCGGCAGCCGCGCATAGCGCTCGAACCAGTATTTGCTGATCAACCCGGCCAGATAGGCGGTGCCGCAGGCCGAGAGCGCCAGCCGGCCGATCCTGGCGAAATCGAACGGCAGTTCAAGCGGCCTGGAGATGCCGGAGACGAAATCCACATAATGCGCCAGCGTGTGCGAAATCACCTCAGGCTGCTCATGGATCTCCTTTTCCATGAAATGGCGGCGGTTGCCCTTGTCGACCATGAAGCTGGTCGACAGCGACTGCTGCCGCTTGCGGTCGACCTTGTTGCCGTCGATGTCGTAGATCTCGACGCTGTTGCGGCGCACCACCGCCCAATCGCCGTCCTCCAGATAGGTGATCGAATTGGTGAAGGGCGCCAGCGCGATGGCGTCGGAACCCAAAAACATCTCACCGTCGCCATGGCCGACGGCTAAAGGCGGACCGTTGCGGGCGCCGACGAGCAGGTTCTCGTCGCCCTTGAACATGATCGCCAGTGCGAAGGCGCCCGAGAGCCGCTTCAGCGCCTGATGCGCTGCCTCCACCGGCTTCCGCCCCTTGGCAAGTTCCCGTGCCACCAGATGCGCGACGACCTCGGTGTCGGTCTGCGAGGTGAATGTGTAGCCGTCGCGGACCAGTTCATCGCGCAGCTCGGCGAAATTCTCGATGATGCCGTTGTGGACGATGGCGACGCCATCGGAAAAATGCGGATGCGCGTTGGTCTCGTTCGGCACGCCATGCGTTGCCCAGCGCGTGTGGCCGATGCCGATCGTGCCGTCGAGCGGTTCTTCCTTCAACCGGCGTTCGAGGT
>NZ_RZSL01000502.1:0-4489 GCF_003997355.1 Mesorhizobium sp. M1E.F.Ca.ET.041.01.1.1
GATGATCAACCAGATCGCCATCGCCGGGCTCGTGCAGGGGTTGGCCGAGGGCATCCATTTCGGCAAGAAGGCCGGGCTCGACATCGAGAAGGTCATCGAGGTGATCTCCAAGGGCGCTGCCGGCTCCTGGCAGATGGAAAACCGCCACAAGACGATGAATGCCGGCAAATACGATTTCGGCTTCGCCGTCGACTGGATGCGCAAGGATCTCGGCATCTGCCTTGCCGAGGCCAACCGCAACGGCGCCAAGCTGCCGGTGACGGCGCTGATCGACCAGTTCTACAAGGACGTGCAGGATATGGGCGGCAGGCGCTGGGACACGTCCTCGCTGCTGGCGCGCCTGGAAAAATAGACGGCGATGGCCCTTCCCGATCCGAGCTGGAGCGTCGACGATACCGTCGCACACCTGCGTTCGATCGGCACGGAAGAAAACTTGGCCGGCATGGCGCGCTTCGGCATCAACACGAGAACCGCGCTGGGCGTCGGCAATTCCAACCTGCGGCCGCTGGCGCGCAAGCTGAAAAAGAACCACGAGCGGTCGCTGCTTTTGTGGGACACCGGCATCCGCGAGGCGCGATTGATGGCGGCCTTCACCGGCGAGCCGAAGAAGCTCGACATCGGCCAATGCCGGCGCTGGGCCGCCGATTTCGACAGCTGGGAGATCGTCGATACCGTCGCGGACCTGTTCGCGGCGACGCCGTTCTGGCGCGAGTTGATCGACGAATTCGCCGAGGACGAGCGAGAGTTCGTCCGCCGCACCGCCTTTGCCATGCTGGCCTGGGGCGCGGTGCACCTGAAGAAGGAACCGGACGCGACCTTCCTCGCCTATCTGCCGCTGATCGAAAAGCATGCGGGTGATCCGCGCAACTTCGTCCGCAAGGCGGTGAACTGGGCGCTGCGGCAGATCGGCAAGCGGTCGATGACGCTGCATGCCCCCGCCCTAGCGCTTGCCGAGAAACTGGCGGCATCGTCCGACAGCACGGCGCGCTGGATCGGCAGGAACGCTGTCAAGGAACTGACGGATGCCGGACAGCTCGAACGACTCGCCGCCAGAAAAACTTGACCTCGCTTCCATCCGCTTCATCGAGGTGACGCGGGAGACGCGCGGCCGTTTCGAAAACCTGTTCGAGCAGCCGGGCGCGCCGAAATATTGCTGGTGCATGGCCTGGCGCCACTCCAGCCGCGACCACATTGAGAACGACGAGAAGAAGCGCATGATGATGGCGCTGATCGATGAAGGCACGCCGGTCGGCATCGTCGCCGAACTCGACGGCAGGATGGTTGGCTGGTGTTCAGTCGCGCCGCGCGAGACCTATCGCAGGCTGTCGAAGCAGCAGGACGACAGCGAGACCGGCGTCTGGTCGATCGTCTGCTTCTATGTGCCGAGGGTCCTGCGAGGCGGCGGGCTGGCTTCCGTACTGCTCGATGCTGCGATCGAGCATGCCTTCGCCAAAGGCGCGCGGACGGTTGAGGCCTATCCGGTCGACGAGGCCGCGCCGAGCTATCGTTTCATGGGTTTTCGCGACAGTTTCGTCGCGCGCGGATTCCATGAGGTCGGCACGGCCGGCACTCGCCGGCATGTGATGCGGCTCACCCGTTGATGCTGGCTCCAATGCATTTGTCGGGACACAGATACGGAACGGGCTACCGCCGCAGATCGCGCACGCCGAGTTCTTTCCACATCCACTCGAAACTGTAAGTCGCCATGGGATGAGTCGGGTCAGGCTGCTTGGCGGTCTGATTTTCCATGTATTTCAGCCAGTCGGCGACCTTTTGTCGGCCGGCCGGAGTCTTGGCGGCCTGACGCGGCGTCTTGTTCCCCAACATTTTGACCGGCTGATCGAGAGTTTCCAGATAATGCCGATCCAGGTACTCGTGGACCTTCTGTTCGGCGATTTCGGGGGTGATGCTCGATCCCGATGTTTCGGCGCCGCCACGCGCCTCCTCGGCCAGCATCTGATCGACAGTCCTGATCTCAGTTAATGGCGCCCGGACAAGATCGCCAAGGGCCTGCTGGATCAGAGCCGTCCCTCTTGCCGCTCGCGCGGCGGAATTGGCCGACAGATACAGGAAACGACCCTTCAACTCGACATTGCCAAGCACGAGCGGACCGTCGTCCATCGTGGTGTCCATAGAAGGAGCGGCCGCCGCTTTTGTTTTGTTGCCGCTTTTCGGGGTCTCCTCCAGCCAGTTCCAGAACTTCGCGTCTGCTTGAGACAAGGCCGAAATATCGTTCAATCGAGCGGCGATATCCTCCTGCCTCACGGCGGACCCGAGGGGAAAGCGAACGTTGTGGAATGCGATCTCGTCACCATCGGTATTCTGCAGCCGAGGCCCCGCGACCCTTCCAAGCGTGTCGAACAACCATGAGAGCGTGAACATGAAAGCTGCCGCCTGCAGCTCGTCGTCTTTGATGGCAGGCAGCTTTTTCGCATTTCTTTTGCCGAACAGGCCCCGCAACCCGTCGAACAATGTTTCCGTGGCCTGAGGGGTAAAGGGCAAGACACCGCCAGCCATGACGTTTTTGCCCATGACGGGTACGATCCGCGCGGCAAGCCTGTCCCACTGCTTCAACGTCTTGGTGGCAGTGCCCTCGCTGACGGCGATCGGCTCACCGCCGCGGATAAGGTCGCGTGCCATAAAAGACGTTCCTGGAACGACGTCGCTCACCTCATACAAACTCATGACGGAGGTGCGCAGCGCCACCATATACGCCCTTGATTGCGCGCTTTCCTTCCAGCCTCGGCGCTTCAGATATTCGTCGACCATGTTGGTGGGTTCGCCCTCGAAATCCTGCGTCAGGAAATCCTCGAAAACGCAACCCCAAAGGGCGTTCGTCCAGTGGTCACCGAGGACTTCGGCAAGGTCTTCAAAATCCCCTTCGCCCTCGTCGAGGACCGGGCCGAAATGCTCGTTGAAAACTGCCTCGAAGCATTCGCGCCATTCGTCACGGGCAAGAAATTTCATCAGCCCCCTGAGATCGTGGCTGGTCGGCATGGAACTTCTCCAGATTCTTGCGCGCCGGGCACCGCGCGACGCGGGTTCGCTGCCATTATTTGTCGGGCTATTTTCAGCGTCGCTCCCGCAACCAGGCAAGGCCTGGGCAACGATTTCCCGGTGTTTCTTCCATGCGCCTTTCCGCCAGAGCGTTTCTGCGGCGCCCACCAATTCCATCGGGCCCAAAAATGCATCAGAGATCACGGCAGTTTTACTCGCTCGCAATCACGGACCGGCCAGAATGGAGCCAATGAACAACCCTCTCAACACAGGCACGATCATCGCCGCGGTGCTTGGCCTTGCCGTTAGTCAGGCCTCGGCAGAAACCGCGCATGTCTTCTGGAAGGATCTGCGCCCCCCGACGCAGGCGGTCGCCGAGGACGCCAACCTGCCGATGATCGCGGCCAAACTGCCCGATCACGGCGAAACATTGTCTCTGAGTCTCCAGGACAAAACCATTCAGCTAGCCGGCTATGCCTTGCCGGTCGATCGCGATGGCGACCTCGTCTACCAGTTCCTGCTGGTGCCATGGACGGGTGCCTGCAGCCACATGCCGACGCCGCCGCCCAACCAGATCGTGCTTGTGACGCCGGCACATCCCTACAAGATGGCGAAGGCCTATCAATCGGTTTCGGTCACCGGCGTGCTGAAGCCCGGCATGGAGAAGAGCCAGCTCTTCATCCTCGACGGCGTCTCGATCGTCCAGTCGGGCTACACGGTGCGCAAAGCCGAAGTGGCAAGCGTCGATACCGTGCCTGACGCGGTCACGCTGCCGGTCAACTCGCCGTGGAATTTCCTCAACAAAAAGAAGAATTAGGCTCTATCGCTTCAGATAACAATCACGCCGCGTTCGCGCCGGATTCCTTGTCGAGCACCATGTAGTCGAGCGGGATTTCGGTCGTGTACTTGATCTGCTCCATGGCGAAGGACGACGACACGTCGCGGATCTCGATCTTGGCGATCAGCCGCTTGTAGAAGGCGTCGTAAGCAGCGATGTCGGGCACCACCACGCGCAGCAGATAGTCGACGTCGCCGCTCATGCGGTAGAACTCGACCACTTCCGGAAATTCCTGGATGACCTCGGAGAAACGCCGCAGCCATTCATGGCTGTGCGAATTGGTGCGGATCGACACGAAGACGGTGACGCGCACATTCACCCTCTCATGGTCGAGAATGGCCACGCGCCGCTTGATGACGCCCTCTTCCTCGAGCTTCTGGATGCGCCGCCAGCACGGCGTGGTCGACAGGCCGACTTTCTTGGCGACATCGGCGACCGCAAGTGTCGCATCCTCCTGCAGGAGGCGGAGAATTTTTCGGTCAAGGCGGTCCATTGGGAGACTCCAGGGGAATAGTTTCGCTATATTCCCTTTTATCTGGGCCTTTCACAAGAAAGAAATTCTGCCGACGGCGGCAAAAGCGAGTGATTTCTTGCCGGATGCCTAACCGATGCGATAGCGGATTTCCGACCGCAGGAAAGGCAGCAAATCCATTT
>NZ_RZSL01000503.1:0-4484 GCF_003997355.1 Mesorhizobium sp. M1E.F.Ca.ET.041.01.1.1
CCGGAGACGCTTGCTGAGCGTTATGTCTGGTTCATGCCGTGGCGCTACTGGCAGATCGGCAGGAAACGCGGGCAAGCCGATGGCTGATCGCATCGACGTTTCGCAGGCTGCGTTTACGGTCCGGTAGGGTTAACGACAAGCTGCACAAACACTGCGAATTTGAGACAAAATCGAGACAAGACGCCTCGCTAAGCCGCTCTCCCGTAATCCCTTTCAGGAGTGAGCTTCGATGCGCCAGATGGACCGCTATCCGTTCTTTATTGCCGTTATTCTGTTCCTTCTGGCCTGGATGCTCGGCCTGCCGATGCGGGCGCAATCGGCGCCCCTTGCAGACATCCACTGCACGCTGATCCAGGATGCGGAAAGCGGCGCGACGCTTTACCAGGACGGCGTCTGCGACCGGCGCGTCAGCCCGGCTTCCACCTTCAAGGTGCCCTTGGCGCTGATCGGCTACGATGCCGGCATCCTGAGCGACCAGCACACGCCGAGCTGGGACTACAAGCCCGAGTTCAACGCGGTGAAGCGCGACCGCAAGACGGTAGATCCGACGATCTGGGAACGCGATTCCATCATCTGGTATTCGCGCGAGATCACGCGCCGGCTGGGGGCGAAAGGTTTCGCCGGCTATGTGTCGAAATTCGGTTACGGCAATGCCGATGTCTCCGGAACCGCCGGCAAGGATGACGGCCTGACCAATTCCTGGGTGGATTCCTCGCTCGAAATCTCGCCCGTCGAGCAGGCCGCTTTCCTGCGCCGGCTGCTGGCCGGCAAAATGCCGGTGTCGGAGAAGGCGCATGAGATGACAAAAGCGATTATCCCGAGCTTCAAGGCCGGCGACTGGACGGTGCAAGGCAAGACCGGCAGCACGGCGCTCGATAAGAACAAGCGGTCGGTCGGCTGGTTCGTCGGCTGGGCCGAGAAGGACGGCCGCCGCATCGTGTTCGCCCGGCTGGTTGTCGACGCCAGGCGCGGCGACATGCCGAAGGGTCCCGCGACGCGGGCGGCTTTCCTGAAGGACCTGCCGCGGCTGGTGAAGTGACCGATTTCAGACGCTTCGGCGGGCGCGAAGAATGTGCCCGCCGGAATTGCTCGTCGCGCCGTTTGGGGCTCGCGAAAAACGGGCGGCGATTGCGCCGCTTTTGAGATCTTCGATTTCGTCGAAGCCGAGATCATTGAGGGATTTCGCCAGCGCGCCGGGATCGAAGAAGCTGATCCAGGGCTCGCCGACGGATGCGACGCGCCCGGCATGGAAGGCAAGTGCGGCCTGTCCGGCCGCATCGCGGTTCTCAGCCGGTTCGCTGTAGTCGAACACGACCTCGCAGCCGGGGATGCCGGCAATGTAGGACAGCGTGCCAAAGATCGCTTTCCGAGTAAGATAGGGCACCACTCCAAGCCACATGAAGAAACTCGGCTCAGCCGGCCTCAGGCCGGCGGACGACAGTTCCTCCGACAGAAGCTGGCGCTCGAAATTGACCGGCACAAATTTGGCGCCCGGCGGCTCTGCGAGGCCGGCATCGGCGATGAGCCGGCGCTTCCAGGCTTGCGTTGCCGGGTGGTCGACCTCGAAGACCGCTAGGTCGGGGTGTGGGTTGCGCAGCGAAAAGGTGTCGAGACCGGCACCGAGCACCACGAGCTGGCGGACACCGCGCCGCACGGACGCCGCCAGCCAATCCTCGGCGAGACGGGCGCGCGCCGCCACGAACAGGCGCATGCGGCGGCTGTGCTCGTCTTCCTGCTCGAGCTCCTCTGCCGCCGGGGCGCCGTCACCCAGAATTGTTATGGCGTAGCGGTCGCGAAACAGTCCTGCCTGCGGTGAAAATTGATGCACTGCCCGCAAGCGCGCGACGCGAAGGGCGGTTCGACTGGGTGTGGCGTCTTCCATCCGGTCATCCAAATCCGTCCCCGGACCGTTCGCAAGTCTTCGCGACCAAGCTGCGATATCGCTGGTGACATTTCCTGACGGGGCTCTTTACCTGACGCGACACTGCCTCTAAAACCGCGCCCGCCGGCCATCGTCCATGTGATTGACGCTTCCGGCTGACCCTCTGCATGCTCCAGCACATTCCTGCGACATGCATTTTCACCACCCGCGCTCGTTTGCGGGACTGGATAGGAGACCTCTGATGCTGAATTCCGTTTCCCTGACATTTCCCGATGGCTCGGTCCGCGACTACGACGCGGCGATGACCGGCGCCGGCCTTGCCGAATCGATCTCCAAGTCACTTGCCAAGAAGGCCGTGGCCTATGCGATCGACGGCACCGTTCGCGACCTTTCCGACCCGCTCGGCAAATCCGGCAAGGTCGAGATCATCGCCCGCGACGACCCGCGCGCGCTGGAGCTCATCCGCCACGACGCAGCACATGTGCTGGCCGAGGCCGTGCAGGAGCTTTGGCCGGGAACGCAGGTGACCATCGGGCCGGTGATCGAGAACGGGTTCTATTACGACTTCGCGAGGAACGAGCCGTTCACGCCGGAGGATTTCCCGGCGATCGAAAAGAAGATGCGCGAGATCATCGCCCGCAACAAGCCGTTCACCAAGGAGGTCTGGTCGCGCGAGAAGGCGAAGAAGGTCTTTGCCGAAAGGGGCGAGCGCTACAAGGTCGAGCTGGTCGACGCCATTCCCGAAGATCAGGACATCAAGATCTACGCGCAGGGCGACTGGTTCGACCTCTGCCGTGGGCCACACATGGCCTCGACCGGGCAGGTCGGCAACGCCTTCAAGCTGATGAAGGTGGCAGGCGCCTACTGGCGCGGCGACAGCAACAACCCGATGTTGACGCGCATTTACGGCACGGCCTTTGCCGACCAGGCGCAGCTCGAGGCTTACCAGACGCTGCTGGAAGAAGCCGAAAAGCGCGACCACCGCAAGCTCGGCCGCGAGATGGACCTTTTCCATTTCCAGGAGGAGGGCCCCGGCGTTGTCTTCTGGCACGCCAAGGGCTGGAAGATGTTCCAGAATCTGGTCAACTACATGCGCCGCCGCCTCGACGAGCACGGCTACCAGGAAGTCAACGCGCCGCAGGTGCTGGACAAGAGCCTTTGGGAAACCTCGGGCCACTGGGGCTGGTATCGCGATGCGATGTTCAAGGTGACGGTTGCCGGCGACGATACCGACGACGAACGCATCTTCGCGCTGAAGCCGATGAACTGCCCCGGTCATGTGCAGATCTTCAAGCATGGGTTGAAGTCCTACCGCGAACTGCCCGTGAAGCTTGCGGAGTTCGGCAACGTGCACCGCTATGAGCCGTCAGGCGCGCTGCACGGGCTGATGCGCGTGCGCGGCTTCACGCAGGACGACGCGCATGTCTTCTGCACCGAGGAGCAACTGGCCGCGGAATGCCTGCGCATCAACGACCTGATCCTGTCGACCTATGCCGATTTCGGCTTCGACGAGGTCGCCGTGAAGCTGTCGACGCGGCCGGACAAGCGCGTCGGCACCGACGAGGCCTGGGACCATGCCGAGGCGATCATGAGCAATGTGCTGGAGACGATCCGCACGCGCTCCGGCAATCGCATCAAGATCTCGATCAATCCGGGCGAGGGCGCCTTCTACGGCCCGAAGTTCGAATACGTGCTGAAGGACGCCATCGGCCGCGAATGGCAATGCGGCACCACGCAGGTCGACTTCAATCTGCCGGAGCGTTTCGGCGCCTTCTATATCGGCTCGGATTCGGAGAAGAAGCAGCCGGTCATGGTGCACCGCGCCGTGTGCGGCTCGATGGAACGCTTCCTCGGCATCCTGATCGAGAACTATTCCGGCCATTTCCCGCTATGGTTCGCGCCGCTGCAAGTGGTGGTGGCGACGATCACCTCCGATGCCGACGACTATGCGATGAAGGTCGTCGGGCGGCTGAAGGCGGCCGGCATGCTGGCAGAGGCCGACCTGCGCAACGAGAAGATCAACTACAAGGTGCGCGAGCACAGCCTAGCCAAGGTGCCGGTCATCCTCGTCTGCGGCAAGCGCGAGGCGGAAGAGGAGACCGTCAATGTCCGCCGGCTCGGCTCCCGCGACCAGGAATCGCTGAAGCTCGCCGATGCGGTGAAGTCGCTGACCGACGAGGCGGTCTCGCCGGACCGCAAGCGCCGGGCGGCGTGAACCTCTCCTCCAATGGCGGTGGCATGGTCCACCGCCATTTTCACATGCCTGTCACGCCAAACCTGTAACGAGCCGTCATGCTCAAGCCGAAACTGCGGGAAAGACCCTTTCCCGAGCTCTCTTATGCCAACCAGCATCAGCCGGCGCTGACGCGGTGGTTCATCCATTCGGTCGAAGGGCTCTCGGGACGCGACCGCTTCGCCGTGCTCTATGATTTCTGGCGCCGCCAGGTTGCCCCAACGGGTGAACGTGTGTTCAGCCGCATGCTGGAGCTGATCGATGTCAGGGTGCGCAACGCCACCCAGTGGCCGCCGGTGAATTTGCCGGACACGCCGCTGGTGATCGTCGCCAACCATCCGTTCGGTATCGGCGACGGCATTGCCGTCC
>NZ_RZSL01000504.1:0-4482 GCF_003997355.1 Mesorhizobium sp. M1E.F.Ca.ET.041.01.1.1
TCGCAGGCATACGCCTCGATCTCGAACCAGATGCGGAACCGGGTTTCGGGCGACCAGATGGCGACCATTTCCGGCCGGGAATAGCGAGGGATCATCGTTTCTGAGTCCTGCTGGGAGAAGCTTCGGCCGCGTCCTAACAGAGGCCGGCCCAATGCTCAACGCCGCTGGCGCGCAAACCAGATGCTGGCGGCGACAAGTGCGGCAAAGCCGAGCGGAAAATAGAGCCGCACACCCAGGACGACGAACTGGTAGAGCGCCGTCAGCACGGTGAAGACGAACTCGAAGGCCCAGGTCAGCGTGAAGGCAGGCGCGTGCCACTCGGCATAATAGGAGCGGTATTGCAACGCGAACAGGCCTGCGGTGAAGGCGAGCGTGGCGCCGAGCAGGCACACGAATGCGGCGGCAAGCGCGGTTTCCCAGTGGCGGCCGCGCGATACCAGCCTGGCGAGCGTCAGCCCGACCGGAAAGGCAAGCGCGCCGCCGATGAAATACAAAAGCACGACGAATCGGATCCTGTCAGGCGTCTCCCAGTAGTAGAGATTGACGCAAGCGCTGGCCGCCATCGCAAGGCCCCACAGCAGCGCGCCTAAGACTGCCGTGCGCGGCGCTGGCAGCGCCTCACGTAGGCCCGGGCGGCGGCGCAGGGAAACTCGCTCGAGCGGTGTCACAGGCGGCCAGTCACTGCGATCCAGCGATAATCCGGCCCTTCGAAGCCGTATTGGCGAACTGCGATCAGCACCGCATAGGCGCTGAGGCCTTGCATCGAGAAGGTCTGCACCGCGCCGATCCGGTAGCCGTTCGGGCAACCTCGGCTTTTCGGAATGGACTTGTCCTCGTGCAGGAGCTGCGTCTTGCCCCCATCCTTGGCCTCGATACGGAGCAGCCGGAAGCCGTTAATCTCGCCTTGGCTCTGGCAGCCCTCGGTGTCGTTCATGGGAATCTCGTCGAGACGAAACTCGAGCGGATCGTCGACCGGGGAAAAGATCGGCCGCGGGTTAACTGCCATCCGGTAGGGATCGGCTGAAAGCTCGGTCACAGCGTTGAAACCGGCTGTGATGCCGCGATTGGCGGTGAGTTCGGCCTGGCTGACGATAGCCTCGCCTTTCTGTTTGGCTTGAAGACGTGCCGCATCAAGCGTTGCAGCCTCGTCGTCGAGGCGGATCCTGATCGGGGTGCCTTTAAAGAATGTGTCGGTCGCGGTGTCGATGTAATAGCGGTTGGAATAGGGGAACCCCGAACCGTCCTGAACGCCGTATTCCTCGAAAGCGAAGATGCCGCCATCCTGGCTGAAGCCCAGGATTTCAAGGTCGGCGACATCGCCGGCCGTGGCCGTGGACTGCGTCGCAAGCTGCGCAAGCAGCCAGATCCACATCAGGACAGGAATTCGCACGGACCGTTCGCTCCATCAGAATGGGACTACGTCATGCCTATCACGGCATGGTGAATGAGACGTGCTGCTCGATGCATCCAATCCGGCGCTCGTTTGTTATTGTCGGCCGTCTCACATCGACAGGGGGCGCGGCCATCCAACGGAGGACCAGCATGACCACCGACATCAGCAAGATACGCGAGCATATGGAAGTGATCGGCGCCGATGGCGTTCATCTCGGCACCGTCGACAAGGTCGACGGTCAGCGCATCAAGCTGACCAAGGCCGACAGCGGCATGGGCAGGCACAGGGGCCATCACCACTACATTCCGCTCAGCCTGGTCGCGGAGATCGATGGAAATAAGGTCTGGCTGTCGGCGAATTCGGATGTCGCGGTGACCTTCGAGGAAGAGAAGTCCGACCCGACCTGACCGGAAACGTTGGGTTTGCTTTAACGCAATTCCGGACGGAAAACCGCTACACACTTTTCCTGGAATTGCTCTAGCGCGAGGACCAGACCGGAAACAGATCGCCGTCGGCGGGCGTCGCCGCATAGACGCCGCGGCTGATGGCCCGCGCCATGGTGGCGCCGGCTGTCGCGTAGAGATCGATTGCGGCGTCCGCTCCGAGCTCGATGCCGCTCCTTCCGGTCGCCAGCGCGAAGACCAGGTCGCCGTCGGCCGGCGTGTGCGTCGGCCAGATGGCGCGGGCGAAGCCGTCATGCGCCGAAATCGCCAGCCGCTTGGCCGCAGCTTTGGTCAGAACCGCGTCGGTGGCGATGACGGCAATCGTCGTGCTGCTGCCTTCCGGCCGCGCCCCGACGCGTCTATCTCGGTATTTCAAGAGTATTTTCCTGGCGTCTTCCGGCATCGGATCGGGATAACCCAGGCCGCCGAATTCGTCGCCGATCTCGAAGGGGGCCGCCCAGAAATGGCGGCTGCGGCCAACCGTCACCGAACCGGTCGGGTTGACGGCGGCGAGCGCGCCGATGGTGACGCCGCTGTCGAGCACGGTCGAGGCGGAGCCCAGCCCGCCTTTCAGTCCGGAAGTCAGAGCGCCGGTGCCTGCGCCGACAGTGCCGATCGGGAAGTCGGCTGCCGCAACCTGAACCGCCTCGTAGCCCAGTTCGCGATAGGGCGGGTAACGGCCCCAGTCCTTGTCGCCGCCATTGGGCAGGTCGAACAGGATCGCCGCCGGCACGATCGGCACGCGGAAGCCGCCCACCTCCACACCGACGTTCCTTTCGCGCAACGCCGCCTGCACGCCGGAAGCCGCATCGAGGCCGAAGGCCGAGCCGCCGGACAGCACGATGGCATGGATCGCGGCGATCGAGTTCTGCGGTTCGAGCAGATCGGTCTCACGCGTGCCCGGCGCGCCGCCCAGCACCTGGACCCCGGCAACCGCTGGCTCCTCGCACAGCACCACAGTGACGCCGGACTTCAGCCTGGCATCGGCGGCATTGCCGACGCTGATGCCGGCGACATCGGTGATCAGGTTACGCGGTCCGGCGCGGAACATCACTTTTCCTCCAGTGGCACGAAACGCGTACCGTCGAAGCGGAAGGCGCGGAACGGATTCTGGCTGAGATCGCCCTTCTCGTCGAAGCGGATCGGGCCGATCGCGGTTGCGAACTCATGGTCGGTCAGGGCCTCGGCGGGCGGCTTGCCGGAGCTTTCCGCATCGGCCATCGCCGCCTTCGCGACCTCAACCGCGGCATAGGCCGGCAAGGTATAGCCGTCCGTCACAATGTTCCTTTCGCCAAAAGCCTGCACGACCTTGGGGTCGGCGATTTCGGCCCATTCGGGCGGCGCGACCATCAGCGTGCCGGCGGCATAGGGCACATCTCCGGGCGGGGCGCGCAGATTTTCGCCGCCGGCGAAGGTGATGCCGGCACCGAGCTGGGCGGCGTCGCGCCCCATGATGGCGATGTCGTCGCCGTCGCCGCCGGCGAACACCTTGGTCGCGCCTGCCTTCTTCAGCCGGCCGATGAGCCCGATCTGATTGTCGAGCTGCGGCCGGAACGTGTCGACGAAGACCGGCTTCAGCGCTGCCTGCTCGGCGGCCGCGCGTAAGGTCTCGGCGATCTCGCGGCCATAAATGGTGCCGTCATCGACAACGGCGAACAATTCATTCTGCCAGAGCCGGGTGAGGATCGTGGCCACCGCATTGCGTTCGTCGTCGCCGCGCGGCCCGAGCCGATAAACCGGCCAGCCGGTCTTGGCGCGGCGATCGGTCAGGCTTTCGGTGCGCACGCCGACGGTGATGACCGGAATATTGGCGTCCTTCAGGATCGGCAGCGCCGCCTCGATCGCCTCGGTGCAGAGAAAACCCACCGCGATATTGACTTTGGCGTCCACGAACTGCCTGGCGGCCGCTGCGCCGCCGTCGGCCGTGCAGGCATCGTCGACGGTCTTGACGGGAACGCCTTGGGCCTCCGCCGCCAGGCCTGTTCCGGCCTCGATCTGCTTGCCGAGGATCGCCGATGGTCCGGACAGCGGCGCGGCGACGCCAACCAGCGTCTCGGCATGGACGCTCGCGGCCAGCGAAATCAGCGCGGCTAAAGTCGTCGTGAGAAGGCGCATTCGGGTGAAGAGGTCCTCCGTGCCGGGAGTATGGTTCCGGCACTATTCCAGCAAAGACCTAAAGGCTGGCTAATCCCGGTGCAACACGCGAATTTCGGGATTGCGGTCAAGCACTTCGCCCGTGTTAAGCAACTTGTGGCATGCAATATGCCGCCATATATAACGGACTCGGTTTTTACAGGTGGATCATCGGGTGCTGAAGATCAATGACATCGGGCCACAGCACTATCGCGACGCGATGGCGCATTTTGCCGGCCATGTGCATGTGGTGACGACGGACGGCCCCGCCGGGAGGCGAGGCGCGACGGTGATTGCCGCCTGCTCGGTCTCTGACACGCCGCCCACCGTGCTCGTCTGCCTCAACCGCGAGAATCCCAAGAACGAAGCGTTCATCAGGAACGGCAACTTCGCGCTGAACACGCTCGCCTCGGACCAGGAGGCCGTTTCGGTCGGCTTTTCCGGCATGACCGGCCTACCGTCCGAAGAGCGCTTCGCGCTCGCCGAATGGGACATGATCTCGACCGGCGCGCC
>NZ_RZSL01000505.1:0-4479 GCF_003997355.1 Mesorhizobium sp. M1E.F.Ca.ET.041.01.1.1
GCCGCCAGAACGTCCGTGCTGCCGATGGGCTCGCTGTTCGAAGGGGCGCTTTTCCTGCTGTTCGAAGTGATGGTGCTGAAGCTCAAGGCGCTTACCGGCGCGACGCCGGAGGCGATGCGCGCCCGGCACACCAATATGGAGTAGGGAGATGCGCTACGAATTGATGCTGCCGCACCAGATCCGCAAGGCGATCGAGGAGAACTGGCCGGTCGTGCTGCCGCTCGGCGTGCTCGAATACCATGGCGAGCACATGGCGGTCGGCATGGACACGCTCGCCGTCATCAAGACGCTGGAACTCTTCGAGAAGGAGGGAGACATCGTCATCCTGCCGCCCTTCTACTATGGCGCGGCAAGCTATGCGGTGGCGCCGCCGGGCGGCAGCGGCTCGGTGCAGGTCGGCGGCCCGGTGCTGGCGCCTTTTGCCGAGGAGCTGTTCTACGGCCTGCTGCGCATCGGCTTCCGCAACATCCACGCCATCATCCATCACCAGACCGAGAATTTCGTCGCCGGCATGCCGACCGATCTCGCCTTCAAGGCCGCCGGCCGGCAGGCGATCTTCCGCTTCCTGGAAAAGGAGCGCGGCGAGGGCTGGTGGGGCTCCGACAGGATGGCCGACTATTATGCCGGCCATGCCCAGGGCGAAAACGTCTTCAACTGGGTGCAGGTGCATCCGCTGATGCCGGCCGCGATGAACGGCAGGTACCCGTTCGACCATGCAGGTGTCGGGGAGACATCGCTGATGCTGGCGCTGTGCCCCGAGGCGGTGGACGCAGCCCATTTCGCGGACAATACCGGCTGGTACACGAAGAGCGCGCCGGAGGCCTCGGCCGATCTCGGGCAAAAGGGCGTCGCGATGATCCTCGAACATTTGCGAGCGATATTGGTGTGCTGATCTCCAAATCCCGGAAGTTGCTCCTATATTAGATATTCATAATATGCTACTGTGCACGGAAATGCCGAGGGCGTTTGGAGCCGGCCGATGCACACGGTCGCAAAGCGACGCATGGCGAGCGTTGCAGGCATGATTGCCATGGCTGCGATGCTCGAGCATTTGTCCGTGTCGGCCTCTGCGCACAAAGCTGAAAGCGGCTGGACTTATCCGCCGGCCTGCTGTCACGGCGATTCAATGAGAGGCGAATGCAGCAGTATCCCCAGCACCACTGTCACGCCAAGCCCGGATGGCTACGTGATCATCCTGCGGCCGGGAGATCATCGGAAGGTCACTCACCAGAACCGCTATCTCGTTCCTTACGACAGTGTCATTCCGTCCGGTGATGACAACTTTCACATCTGCTTGCATCCGACCGAGGAGCACGAAAACTGCTTCTTTGCGCCAGCCGAAGCTATATAGCGGCGGACTAACCGGCCCGCTTTGGGCGACATACGTGAGGCGTCGGTCGAGTCTTCGCTATTTCACCGAGCCGGCCGTCATGCCCATGATCAGGTAGCGTTCGAGCGCGATGCCGATGATCGCCAGCGGTGCGATCGCCGCCGTGGCAAGGGCTGCCATCGACCACCAGTTGATACCCTGCGAGCCGGTCTGGCTCGCGACCATGACGGGGATCGTCTTGGCGTCCGTCGATGTCAGGAGGGCCGCGAAGAAATACTCGTTCCAGCAGAGCACCATCGCCAGGATGAAGGCGGCGACCATGCCGGGGAGCGCGATCGGCATGACGATGCGGAAGAAGGCGCCCCAGATCGACAGGCCGTCGACCAGCGCCGCCTCCTCGAGCTCGACGGGAATGGAGTTGAACTGGTCGCGCATGATCCAGATGACGATCGGCAGCACCATCAGCGTGTAGAGGAGCACAAGGCCGATGCGCGTGTCGAGCAGGGCCACTTCGCGGTAGAGTACCAGGAAGGGCAGAGCCAGCACGACCGGCGGCAGGATGAGCTGCGACAGGAAGAAGAAGGAGATGTCCTCGTTCTTGAACCAGGCGAAGTGATAGCGATAGCGGGTCAGGCCGTAAGCGGCGAGGCTGCCGATGACGATGGCAAGGCTCGATGCGCCGACGGAGGTGATGACCGAGTTCATGAAGCGCTTGAGGAACTCGTCGCGCACGGTCGAGGTCTGGAAGATCGAATCCGGCGACAGGCCAAGCGAGCGCCAGCCCTTCCAGTCGGGCTGGAAGTCGACGAAGGGGATGAGGTGGCCTTGCGTGACGTCGACCGCCGATTTGAAGGAGGTGGTAATCGTCCAGTAGATCGGGAACAGGCAGACGAAGGACCAGAACACCAGCGCGCCATAGATGAAGGCGCGGCTGGCGATGAAGGCCGCCGGCGAGCGGATCTCGGAAACGGTGTAGTCAGTGGTCTGGACGCTCATGATGCCGCTCAGTTGACGTTGCGCACGAAGCGGCTGGCGATCTTCAGCAGCCAAGTGACGAACACGACGATGATGATCAGGTAGACCATGGCGAGCATGGTGCCGTAGCCGACATTCGAGCGGTCACGATATTCGCGGTAGATGAAGCTCGAAACGGAATCGGTCGCGCCGCCGGGGCCTCCGGACGTCACCGTGATGATGATGTCGGCAAGCTTGAGCTTGAAGATGATGCGCAGGATCACCGCCGTCACCGACACCGGCAGCATCAGCGGGAAGGTGACCTGCCAGAAGGTCTGCCAAGCGTTCGCGCCGTCGACGCGAGCCGCCTCGATCACCTCGCGCGACATGGCCTGCAGGCCGGCGAGCAGCATGATCATCATGAACGGGATGAAGGTCCAGGCGTCGAGCACCATGATCGAGATGCGCGCGATGACCGGGTCGGAGAAGAAGGCGGGATTGTCCCAGCCGAGATGCCGCGCCAGCGTCGCTGCCGGTCCGAAGCGGTATTCCATCAGCGACTTGCCGATCATCCAGGAAACCGCGACCGGCGACAGCATCAGCGGCAGCAGGAAGACCACGCGGAAGAGTTTTCTGGCGCGGATCTGCGCGTTGAGCAGCAGCGCCAGTCCGAATGCGATGACATATTCGACCAGCACCGCCAGCACATAGAGCACCATGTTGAGCAGCGCATTGCGGTAGTAGGGGTCGCCCAGCATCTGCCAGAAATTGTCGAGCCCGTTGAACCTGCGGCCGGAAAAGGAGCTGAGATTCCAGTCGGTCAGCGCGATATAGAAGCCGAACAGCGTCGGGAAGATCACCATGGCAATCGTGAAGAGCAGCGCCGGCAGCAGGAACAGCGCGCGCTGGCCGTCCTCGCCGCGTGTCAGCACCTGCCAGGCGCCAAGTGCTGCGCCCCACAGCACATAGGCGTAGACCACGGGGCGCCAAGTATAGAAGCCGACCGTGTCGACTTCGGTCTTGTAGAGGATCTGCATCACAATCGCCGCCAGCAGCACGAGCGTCGCGGCAATCAGCAGGGCCCAGCCGAGGCGCTTGCGGCCGGGCGGGATCAGATCGGCCGCTGTGGAATTTGCCGGCCACGCATTGGCGGTCGAAGTCTGGTCAGCCACGCCTGTCGCCTCTTGCTCAAGCCACCGGCCAGAGCCGGTCAACATACGGCCCGGCGACGAGGTGTCGCCGGGCCGCGACTTCTCCTGAGACAGCCTACATGCCGAGGGAGGCTTTGTAGAGCTTGATCTGGTTCTCGCGGCCGATCTGGTCGGTCAGTTTCTCCCAGGCGGCGGCGATGGCATCCGCACCTTCTTGCGCCTTCATCTTGCCGGCGAAGGTGTTGGCCAGGATGTCCTCGGCGGCGCTGTAGTACTGGAAGATGCCGGGGATGCGCGGCTCGATCGCGGCGTTCGGATGGTTGTATGAGTCGCCCTCCGACTTCAGATACGAGCTGATGAAGGCCTCGTCGTAACCTGCCGCCACCCATTCCGGAATGTTGAAATGGGAGTTGCGGTAGGGTTGGAAGCCCGATGGATAGGCCGCGCACCACAGCGACAAATCCTTGCCGCCGAGATGGGCTGCCGCCGACCAGGCTGCCTTCTTCTTCTTCTCGTCGCTGTCGACCCGGGCCATGACATAGACGCCCCACCCGAGATAGGCGCAGTTCGGCGCATAGTTCGGTCCGCTGGCGAGCTTGTCCCACTTGCCAGTCTTCGAATTGTAGACGTCGTCCGATCCCGGCAGGATCGAGAAACCGGTGACGTCGCCAACGACGGAGGAGTCGTTGGTCTTGACATTGGAACCGACGTCGCCCCACCAGGCCACCATCGAACCAGTGCCGCCGAGAAACTGGCTGAACGCGGTTTGGTTCGGGTCGGCGTTGATCTGATCTTGCGGCTCGGAAGGCAGGGCATCAATCACATCCTGGATCGCTCGCACCCAAGCCGGATTGTTGATGCGCGGTTTCATCGTATCCGGATCGAACAGCCAAGCCTTGTCGTCGGGATGCTTGGCGTAGGCGCTGGCGCGGCTGCCGAGGAAGTAGATCCCGAAGCCGCCCCAGGGCTTGGGCGCGTCGAGGTAGCCATAGACGTCCTGGCCTTTCACCTGCTTGCCCTTGAGGAACTTGGTCACGGCCTGGA